>NZ_JAWLCK010000068.1:0-14957 GCF_041687175.1 Lutispora sp. | reverse complement strand
GGTATGGGTTCTATTCTCTCATAATCTAAATCCATTACTTGTATTTTTACATTATTGATAAGCTCAGGTTCCGGCATATTAAAATATTTCAGTACGAACTTGGATTCATTATTTAGTTCTCCCAATATGCCTGGCACGGTATCATAGCCTGTCCTATTTTTTAAATAAGATAAGGAAATGGCTGAGGCCATTGAGTCCGTATCCGGGTTCTTGTGTCCAAAAATAAGCGTTTTCATTTATAATATATCTCCCACTCTCGATAATATATAATTAGCCCATAGGCATAATTTCTTTTATTATTATACATTCATGTATTGAAAATGTCATGTATACAAAATAAATTATAGAAAAATAACAGGACTCATTGGCCCTGCTATATATTCAACTTATAGCTTTTGCGGGACACGCTTGGATTGCCTCATTTATCTTATCTGCGACTAGTCCTGTAAGAGCTTCACTTCGAGCTTTAGCCTTTTTATCCTCCATATAAAAAACATTGGGGCATATTTTGGCACACATCCCACAGCCAATACAATAATCTTTATTTATACTAATCCCCTCTTTGATTCTGCCCTCAACTTCAGGGATATCTTCTTTATTAACAAATTTCGATATAAGGTAAGCCATTATAATTATTGATATGGTTGTCAGAACCCACCTTATAGCCATAAACCTGGTTCCCAAAAACTTGGCTTCATTGGCAAGCATAGGCACCTTTATTACTGCCCAAGCGCTTAATACTATTGCTATATTTGCTATGCTTGCTCCTTTTTCCATAAGCATTTTACACACGGGGAATGCTGCATATATAGGTCCTGCAGAAAAACTCCCCAATAAAAATGCAAAAACATTTCCCTTAAATCCTGATTTTTCCCCAAAGCTGTTTATTATTACTTCCTTAGGCACCCATGCTTCAGTCAGGGAAGTCAAAATGAATATTACGGGCATTATCATAATCATTTCAAGAACATAATATATACTGTTGCTTATTGCTACAATAGCTTTATCTGGAATTGTGATAAACAATAACAGATACACTACTATGACAACAGACAAAAGCCTATTTTTCTTAATTTTTTCTACTAGTTTCATGCTATAACCCCCATTACGAATGCTATTATCAAAGCTAATATAAAGCTCAATGAGTTTCTCCATATTGCAAACTTAAACCCCAGTTCTTTCTTTTCCAATGGAAATGTTACAAATCCAACCATAGTAAGAGTAGTTAAAAATGCTACTGCAGGCACTATGCTAGCCCCTACATTTACCAAGGAGCCGACTAAGGGGAATGCTACAAACGCGGGTATCAAGGTAACACTTCCTGCAATAGCCGAAATAACTGTTGATAGGTATACATTAGACTGCCCTAAAAGCTTTTTAATGGTTTCTGGAGGTATAAATGTGAGTATAAGGCCTATGAGAAACAATATCCCCATCAAATCTCCCATTAATCCTCCCATCATACCCTTAACCATCTTGGTAGAGTTGAGGGTTTTGTTTTTATCCTTGAATAAAAAGAATATAAACAATCCAACTGCGATGATCCAAAGTGATAAAGTAAATGCATCAAGTTTCGGTAATTTCATCAGCCAACCTCCTATTTTGAAATGTTTTTATTAATGTTATAATAAAACTGAAATAAAAACAGTTACTGTGGTAACTATTTTAGAGAAATAGGAGAAATTATGATCATCAAAGAATATTCTTATATATTTAAAGCAAATGCTCTATTTAGTAATTTGATAGATGAAGAAATAAGAGAACTTTTGAATGATAATAACCATAAAATAAGTAAATATCGAAAGGGCTCTATAATATACCTTCAGAATGAGAAGTGTAAAACCTTAGATCTGGTGCTTTACGGATCCGTAATAGTTCAAAGTATCACCGAAGACGGCAATTCACTCACTGTATCAGATTTTACAAAGGGAGACATCATAGGCCTTAATCTAATGTTCTCTCAGAAGAGCTTTTATCCCATGACCATAAGTGCCAAATCTGATTGTACTATGCTACATATCAAAAAGGAAACTATACTGGATCTGGCTATGAAAAATAAAAACTTTTTGGCTATATTGCTCCAATACCTATCGGACCGTTCAATATTTCTCACAGACAAGATAAAGTTAATATCAGGAAAGAGCATAAGACAACTAATATTGGACTTTCTTGCTTTTGAATGTCAAATTCAGGGCAGCAGCAGAATAAAGCTTAACATGACGAAAAAAGAGTTGGCTGAAAGATTTGGAATACAAAGAACCTCCCTCTCTCGCGAGCTTCAAAAGATGAGAAAGGAAGGTTTAGTTGACTATGGCAGGGACTGGATCATGATGTGCCAGGCACGGCAGTTAGATGACTAACTGCCCTTCCCAGCTTCAACCAGTGCTTTGTCGCCAATCAGGAAAAAGCTCTGAATAAACAGCAGTATGCCTGTTCCTACAAGCAGCCATTCTATTCGTATGATGTCGGCAGCCGGACCAAACACAAGCATACCAATAGGCATCATGGAGCTTGATATCATACCAAAGACACCAAATATTCTGCCCAAGAAGTTCTCCTCTACCTTCTGCTGCAGTAGAACAGTAGCCGGTGTATTAAAGAATGGTACAGATACTCCAAAGAGGCACATTATTGCCAAATATAGCACGAAAGATGGAACCAGCCCAAGTGCCACAGTACATATTCCAATAATCAGACTGGACAATGTCATGGTGTGGATCTTATTCTTGAATCCTCCCCAGTAAGCCATAATCATACCACCTGCCATCATTCCTATTGAAAAAATCATTTCAATTGCTGCCAATTTTCTTACGTCTTCGCCAAAGTTTCTTGTTACCTGCAGAGGTGTTAAAAATGAAGCAGGTGCGATCAGGAAAAAGAATATGGCTCCAAATAGAAAGAACTTCCTCACATACTCATGGTTCCTGATATAGACGAAGCCTTCCTTCAAATCAGTAAAATAGTTCATTTTCTTCTTTTCCAATGCCTTCCCATGAGTCGGTACATTTAAAAACAAAAGCAGAGTAAAAACAGCAATGGCAGCTGTTATAACGTCGATAAAGAATATGGCTTCAATATCTGTTATAGTTAGCAGTGCACTGCTAAGCATAGGGGATATCAGCATAATCAAAGACTGTATGCTTCCGTTTGCTGCATTCACCTTGGTTAGCTTATCCTCCGGCACAATCTGAGGTATAAATGCTCCAACAGCTGGAATTTGAATTGCTGATCCAATAGAGCGTACTGCGGACATTCCAAACAACAACCATACTGATCCATACCCCATAAAAAACAATATGGCTAAAATAAGTGTAGCTATTGCAATCAGAGAGTCTGATAGAATAATCAGCAGTTTTCTGTTATATCGGTCAGCCCATACCCCTGCAAAAGGCGCAAGAAAAAAGTTAGGCACAAAACCGCATATAATAGATATTGTCATCATCACTCCAGACTTTGTTTCCAGTGTAATAAACCACATTATCGCATACTGGACCAAAGATGATCCGAAAAGCGATATGGTCTGGCTAGCTAAAAAAAGTACTATGTTCTTCTTCCAGTTTTTATTCATATGTGTGCGTTCTCTCCCATCTTTTGTGTAACTAATTACCTCAATAACTGCCTAACTTCACTTCTTGGCACTCAACTGTTCTTTTTGTAAAACTCTAAGCCTTCCTTTGCCAGCTTTTCTTCCCAGATCATATGCAACAATGCTAACTCATCCTTGTAGTCTGTTTTGGTTTCATCCTTGTCATATTCAAGATTTTCAAGGATTTCAACAGTAAAATTCTCTTCACCGTATTCTTTCCATTCTTTCTGTAGTTCTCTGCAAGGATGCATGTTGGCGCCGAGCTTTACCCTGGTGCCATTCATCACACCTCTCAAATCATGGGTTGCCTGAATATAGCATTTGTTATTTGCTTTACATCGAATCATGAATATACCCATGTCAGGCTTCATCTGCTTATACCATTCTTTTAATTCTTTTTTCCTGTCCATCAGTTGTCACCTTCTATTTCATCTTCTTTAGGGATAACCCAATACTCTGCTCCATTTCGAGTTCTCCCCAGCAACTTATAATCAATCAGTGACCTTCTCAGCAAAAAATAATCTTTAAAAGTATGCCACTGATTTATAATCTCATTGACCTCTTTTTCATCGTAGATCCTATTCTTTTCAAACTTGCTGGCTAAATAACCTACTATAGCTATTTTATTTTTGCTGGCTGCAGGCCACTGCTTTATTTTACCCTCCTCATCCAGAAAGGCTGAAATATTAACTTCTTTCTTTATATCATTCATCAATTAATACCCCATCTCTTTTAATATTCTTGATAAAGTAAACAACCTCTCACCTATAAGCTCATCATCATTGCTGAGGGCCTGACTGAAGAGCTTAATATCCTCATCAATCTTTTCATTGTCTGTGCATACAGCCACTGTCATAGCATCCCCCTGCAGTCCAACTCTGTCTATTACAGGGTTTTCTGGATCATATAGCTTCTCATATCGATAGGCTTCTCTGAAATGCAGCTTTGCTCTGCAAACAAGTATTGCTAGGTCAAGTACTCTATGCAAAGGCAGCTCTTCAGACTGTCTTGACCATTTTTCCCCAGTGTATCTCCATACCTTAGCTGAAATATCCACCTTGCCTCTATCGTTCCACTGGGCCAATCCCAATGACAATCCCTTGGCATCGGTGTTATATGCATATCTGCCATCTACATTTTCATAGTTTTCCGATACTATGACAGGTTTATGTTTCAATGTTGTTGGTATCTTCATAATCATAACCTCCAAATAAAAATACTGCAATCAGTAATTTAGTAAATTAGTAAATTACTAATTGCAGTATAGACCTATTTATATCATATGTCAATAAAAAGATTGTTTCGCTTGTGTTACTACACTTAATCATACTCCAAAATCATGCCAGCACCTACTTCTTTGATGGTACAGGATTTTGAAAGTTCAATCTTGGATTTCAAGTCTGTGCAATGACACGCATGAAGAAGTTTCACATTGTTTGACTTAATATAATCACAGGTGTTGTTCAGCACTTCTTCCTCTGGATCAAGCAGATGAAAACCACCTACAACATCTGCGATCCTATCATCTTTGCACACTTTTCTGGCATACTCCATGATATTGCATATTCCAGCGTGAGAGCATCCTGTAATGATTATCAAGCCTTCTTTTGACTTATAAGCCATAGCAGAGTCGTCCAAGAGATAATCCTCCGTCATATCCCCGTTAATATGAATATTGCCAATAGGCTTCTTGTTCTCAAAGTCGTTATTTCTCTCTATCTCTCCCAGAAAAACAAGTTTTTCTGTCAGCCATACAGGTTCCTTACTCAGCTTCATATTAAAATACCTGGCTAGAGTATCTTCTGTTATTATGGTACCGATTTCTTCATCTTCTACAGTCTTTGGTAAGAATGACCAAGGGTGTGAAAGCAGATCCGGCTTCTTATATTCAATACCTTCGATTCTAGCTTCTGTAAAATATTTTATGAGATAGAATAATCCCCAAGTGTGATCCATGTGACCATGGGAAATCACCACAGAGTCTAGATTATTCATATTCATGTTCATACTATTCCCATTTCTTATGAAAGCATCAGAATATCCGACATCAAAAAGTATATTCTGCCCTTCTTCCTGAATCAGATATGACACACCAGGTTCTCCAAGCAAATATCTGTCAATCAGTGTATTATTGTCCACAAGAACTGTCAATTTCACATGGCTCTCCCCTTTCTATTCCCAGGTTTTCCATACCTCCGGCTTATATCCTACAGTTGCCTGCCTTCCATTTCTTACAATGGGGGTCTTATACAGTTCAGGATTATTTAGTAGTAATTCTTGCCTGATGGACTTATTGGTTATTTTATGTAAGTTCAGTTTTTCATAGTTTTTTGCATTGGTATCAAATAAATCATTGAAACCCACAGCCGCTGCTACGCTCTCAAGCTCTCTCTTGCTCAGACCTTTCATATTCAAATCAATAAACTGAAACTTTATGTTCCGCTCTTTGAAATATCTCTGAGCTTTTTTTGTGTCAAAGCATTTGTTCCTTCCAAATATCTGTATGTTCATATTCATCACCCTTTAATTTTGTTGTAAACTATGATTATCTGAATAAAAGCGAACTGGCTCTTATGGAGAAATGATCCTTAAGTATATTGTCTATCTCCTTTTCCAGAATACCGATTCTTTCTGAATCAGGTTCTTCTTCATGAAGTCTTATGAGCTCCAGACTAATAGTATCTATCTCTTTGCATTCTTCATAGTCCGGTATTTTAAGATCCATCACTGCATTGGGGTAATAATCATATATATCTTTACCCATCTTCTTGGCAAAAAGCTTGAAATAAAACTCATATAGGCTGGAATTCAGTACCCCTAGCAGAAACGGAAGAGAGTAGCCCTCAACTCCATCTTTCAATACGAAGGAATAGACATCCGCACTGCAGAAACAGCCCCTTCTATCTAAAGCAAATCTGTTACCGGTGCTCTTATAGGGGTATACAATCTTCTCCTTAATGAAAAGTTCAGGATTCCTGCCCCATTGAAGCTGATGCCAAAGTCTAAGGCCTTTTCTGCATTCTCTTCTGTTCTCCAACCGTTCTCTGTATTGTTCTATATGCATGATGCTGTTAGGATATTTCAGGGGTTCATCTATGAAATCAGAATAAATAAGCTTCAAATTGCTATTTCTTACTCTGTATCTGTCCACATGACTGTTTTTTATCCAAGGTTTAAGCAGTTCTTCTTCAATTGCTAAAGCTTTTATCGTGTTTTCATCCATTATAAAAGCTTTATCACAGCCCGTTATTATGCCCTGGAAGCTCTCCACTATATCGCCAAGCCTAATTGTACAGGAATTCTCAATTCTTTCTAATATATTCCTCTTTTCATCTGGAATCAAAATCCATCTATCTTCTGAAATCTTATCTTGATTAACCTTGAATATTTCAAAATCCTTTGGTTCTACGTTTTTTAACTTACTTCCTTGATACTTCCATACTTCAATCTCATTATCATTATCCACTTCCTTGGATATAAAATATATTGCTGCAGCTACTCCTACCCCGGGAAAAATCTCTTCTCCATAGAAATCAACTATACGATTAATCCTGCAATTATCCCTCAAGTATCCTCTGAGATTTCTGCCTGTAGGACTTTCCATAAAATATCTGGAGGATATAAAACCAATTACACCACTGTTTTCAGTAACCTCCAATGCCCTTTGGTAGAAGCAATAGGAAAGATCTGACTTATCTTTGAATGTTTCTTTATATTCATCCAATAACCATTTCTTGTATTCCATAGTCAATTCCTTATGCCCTACATAAGGGGGATTTCCAATGATATAATCATATTTGTTAGACCAGAATACATTATTTTTTAGAATTTCTTCTAACCTATCCCTATCCACATATTCTACTGTATCGTCTCTACCGTTTTTTATGCCGTAGACCAGTCTGTATTCTTGAAGTTCATCAATTAACTGTTCTTTGTTGTAGTATTTCTCCCAGCGAAAAAGGCTGTCGCCATAGACTATATTGAGCTCATCAGTATACCCACCTTTATCCTTGGCTAAAAGGCTGGCAGAGCATAACCAGAGGGCTTCCCTGTCTATATCCGCACCATAAAGACAGTGTTTAAGTAAATGATAATGAAGGTTTTCCTCCTGCCAATACTGTTCACCATTGATTCTTATAACATGCCCATTTTTGTTTATTTCATGGATTTCATCAGCATATTTCTCTCTTAATTCATTAAGATTGGTTCTTAACATTTCCTTAAGCAAGTCATAGGCTTTTATAAGGAAAAAACCGCAGCCGCAAGCAGGGTCCAGTATCTTTATAGAAGGTTTCTCGACTATATTCACATTTGAAAATACTCTATCAAGCATAAAATCTATTATATAATCCGGTGTATAAAACTTACCATGAGCCCTTTTTGATTCTCTTCCCATAGTTTGCTGATAAAGTTCTCCCAAAGCAAAATCCTTCACCTAACCACCTGCCTTTTCCATATATTTATATTATATCCCACCTTTTTAAACTTGTACATTTGTTGGATGATGCTTTCCTTATTGTTGATAATTCCAAATATTACAACAAATTTTTCAATTAATATTGTATAATGGTAATAGAAAGAAATGAAAGGAGTATGAGCAATGGGAAAAACCGTCGACATCGATTGGGGTAAGCTCGGTTTTAACTACATAAAAACCGACTACCGCTATATATCCTACTGGAAGGATGGAAAATGGGATGAGGGTACATTGACCCAGGATAATAAGCTTCACATAAGTGAAGGCTCCACTGCCCTCCATTATGGTCAACAATGTTTCGAAGGACTTAAGGCATATAGAACAAAAGAGGGCAAAATACAGCTTTTCAGACCTGACAGGAATGCAATAAGGATGCAGGACAGTTGTAGGAGAGTTTTGATGCCCGAGTTTCCTGTGGAAAGATTTATAGATGCTTGTATCCAGGTGGCAAAAGCTAATGAAGCCTATGTACCTCCTTACGGAAGTGGTGCCACCTTATATCTCAGACCTTTCCTTATTGGTGTTGGAGATAATGTAGGAGTTAAACCTGCATCAGAGTATATTTTCTCAGTATTTTGTACCCCGGTAGGCCCATATTTTAAAGGGGGTATGAAACCTGTAAACTTCTGTGTATCAGATTATGACAGAGCAGCTCCCTATGGCACCGGTGCTGCAAAGGTAGGAGGCAACTATGCTGGAAGCATGCTTCCCCATGAACTTGCTGTTAAGAGAGGCTTTGCAGATTGTATTTACCTTGACCCTGCAACTCATACAAAGATAGAAGAAGTAGGAGCAGCAAACTTTTTCGGTATTACTAAGGATAATAAGTTTGTTACTCCAAAATCACCTTCTATCCTTCCAAGTATTACTAAGTATTCTCTGCTTCAGGTAGCCAAGGATTATCTCGGAATGGAAGTCGAAGAAAGAGATGTATATATCGATAATCTGGATGAATTTGCAGAAGCAGGTGCCTGCGGCACAGCTGCAGTAATAACTCCTATAGGAGGTATAGAATATAAGGGCAAGCTTCATGTATTTTACAGTGAGACAGAAGTAGGCCCTGTAACCAAAAAGCTTTATGAGACTCTAGTGGGAATACAGTTTGGGGATATAAAAGCTCCAGAAGGCTGGATAGTTGAGGTAAAATAGAAACAGTTTCTATAAATACAAAAGAGGATGTTGATGAATCATCGGCATCCTCTTTTGCTGCATGTTATCATTGCTTTTTTCATAATTTTTTAATAGGCAAGAGATATATTATGTTTTGCTCCAATAGACCAAAACTATCTATAATCCAATACACAAATTTAAATACTTTGTTATGTTGTTAACATTTATTCCCTTTATCCTTTACAATCATAACCCATAATCTTAAAATAAAATTGGGATATTTTAGCATTTGTTGCTATAAAACTGTTTTTAAGAAAAGGGGTTAGAGCAGTGGAAAAGGTAATTGTTGCTTTGATTCTTGTTATATTTCTATCTCTTATTTTTTCTCCTGGTTGCACAGTTTCCAGCGAAGATGAGCAAATAATAAAAAGCGTAATAGAGCTTGAAAAAAATGAATATTGGTTAAAGACACTCCAAGTAACCTTTGATGACTACACCGGGAATATAAAACCGCTATTTTACTCTGGTTATGATTATATAAGCAAATACGATTCAAAAGAGTTATATGTAAAAATAAAAAATATCTTTAATCTTACTCCCATAAATATAGATGAAATATCAAATATAGATGATGAGACGCTAATAAAAATTCGTGAGAAGTATGAAAATCAGGTAGGTAATGAAATACCTCCTGAATACACATCAACTTTAGGTGACATTGAAATATCAAAGGTTTATAGCAATGAGGATCAAGGTACAAAGAGTGTTTTTGTTAAGCAGCTGGATGAGCATTATAACCCAAAATTTAATGTGATGTATTACAGAAGGTATATATTCAGAAAAGACAATGACCAATGGAAAATATCTGAGGTTAGACCTACTCATATACTGGGTTACGGCAGCGGTGAAAAAGAATACAGCTTGTCACGCAAAAAAGCGCTTGCTTTATTTGACGAGTACAACGGTGAAAAGGTAGAGTATAATACTATCCTCAGAATCGAAGATATTGATAAAAGAAATAAGAATTGAGAAAGGCTTCCACCGGAAGCCTTTCGTATTATTTCAATGTATCCAATACTGCCTTTAAATCAGCAATTATATCTTCTGCATCCTCCAAGCCTACAGAAAGCCTTACAAGACCGTCGCTTATGCCGCTGGCTGCTCTTTCTTCAGGGGTATAAGGTGAATGGGTCATTGAAGCAGGATGCTGTATCAATGTCTCTGCATCTCCTAAGCTTACTGCCAATGTGCATAGCTTTACATTGTTCATCAGCTTCTTGCCCGCCTCTACTCCGCCTTTTACTTCAAAGGCTATCATGGCACCTGGCAATCTCATCTGCTTTTTCGCTAATTCATATTGAGGGAAGCTCTTGAGTCCTGGATAATATATTTTATCAACTGCAGGGTGTTGTTCTAGGAACTCTGCCACTTGCATAGCATTTTGGCAATGTTTCTCCATCCTTATTGCCAGAGTCTTCATGCCGCGGCAAATGAGATATGCATCGAAGGGACTTAGTACTGAACCTGTCATATCCTTGACACCGAATAATCTTACCTGATCTATAAATTCCTTCTTGCCTGCTGCCACTCCTGCTATCACATCTCCATGGCCATTGAGATACTTGGTGGCTGAATGAAGCACCACATCGGCTCCAAGCTCGATGGGTCTTTGAACATATGGTGTACAGTATGTGTTATCTACAAATACCAAGCAGCCTTCTACTTCATGAGCGATTTTGCTTATGGCTTCAATGTCTGCTATATCCATAGTAGGGTTGGCAGGCGACTCCAGATAAACCACCTTGGTATTGGGCTTCATAGCCTTTCTCACATTTTCAGGATCCCTGGTATTTACAAAGGTTACCTCTACTCCATATCTAGATAAACCATGATTTAGAAATGCAAAGGTGCAACCATATAATGTTTCTGCTGCTATTACATGATCTCCTGCCTTCAGTGCAGTCCATAAAGCCGATGTTATGGCTCCCATGCCTGAGCCCATAGACATTGCTGCCTCTGCTCCCTCCAGCAAGGCAACTTTCTCTTCAAATTCCGTGCTGTTTGGATTTCCCAGTCTGGTATATATGTATCCTCCTTCTTCTAATGCAAATCTTCTGCCTCCTTGTTCTGCAGATTCAAATCCGAAGGTTGAGGTTTGATATATAGGTGTAGCCAATGCCCCTGCTGCATTTTCCGTATGTCCCCCATGTATAGCTTTTGTAGCAAAGCCCATTTGGTTCAGGTTCAGCTTGCTCACTATAGCATACCTCCTCAATAATTATTATCAGATTATATACTTCTACACAGAAATGGATTTTCCTTTAAAAAAATAGCTAAAAAAGGAAAAGGCGTCTACCTTTTCCCGTTATATCCCAAAAGCCTTATTGCATTTATTATAACTAAAAGCACTGACAATTCATGAATAAGCATGCCCGATGATAGAAATACAAGCTTTAACAAAACTCCTGCTATTAACAGCATAACAATGGCTATTGCAAAATATATATTCTGCTTCATGTTTATAACTGTGGCTCTACTTAGCCCTATGGCATAGGACAGCTTATTCAGCTCTGCCGACATGAGCACCACATCCGCAGTCTCCATTGCCACATCAGACCCCGCTCCACCCATTGCAATTCCAAAGTCTGCTGAGGCTAAGGCTGGCGCATCATTTACTCCATCCCCCACCATAGCTGTAGTTCCATAATTCTCTTGAAGCTTTTTCAGCATCTCTACCTTGCCCTCCGGCAATAATTCGGCATAATAATCATCCAATCCAAGCTTATTGGCAATGGCTGCTGCAGCTCTTTTATTATCACCAGTGAGCATAACTATCCTCTTTATTCCCTTTGCCTTGAGCTTTTTAATCAGTTCAATAGCCCCTTCTCTTATATCATCAGCTATAGATATTACACCTAACACCCTATCCATGTCTGCCGTTATCACCACAGTCTGACCTAAGGATTCTTCCTGGCTTATATATTCTTCAACTTCCTTAGAAATATTTATATTGTTTTCCACCATCAGCTTTCGGTTACCTACCAGGATGTATCTTCCTTCTACCTTCGCCTTCAGTCCATGTCCGGCTATTATCTCCGAATCCTCAGGGCTGGGCAGGTTCTCAAATCTTTTACCAGCTTCCTCCAGTATTGCCCTGGCCAGAGGATGCTCCGAATAGCCTTCTGCAATGGCGGTAAGTTTCAATAATTCCTCTTCTTCTCCATGAAAAGCTTTAATTTTGGTTACCTTGGGCTTTCCTACTGTAAGAGTACCGGTTTTATCAAATGCCAATACCTTAGCTGTCCCAAGTTTTTCAATTACTTCTCCGCCTTTCATAAGGACTCCATGTCTTGCCCCATTGCCTATGCCTGCCACTATGGAAACAGGTGTGGAAATCACCAAAGCTCCCGGACATGCTATTACCAATAGAGTAAGAGCCAATTCAACATCCCTTGTAATTATGAATACTAAAGCGGCTAAGACTATTATGCTGGGAGTATAATACTTTGAAAAAACCTCAAGAAACTTCTGAGTCTTCGCCTTTTTATCCTGGGCTTCCTCAACCATTTGAAGAATCCTGGAAAATGTAGTATCTTCACCAACCCTGTCAGCCCTTACCTTAATATATCCGGATTCAATAACGGTTCCTGAGAACACATTATCATCTATGGCCTTGCTAACAGGTATGGATTCTCCCGTAATGGCAGACTGGTTAACATAAGAGTTGCCTTCCACTACTGTTCCATCTACAGGTATCTTTTCTCCCGGTTTTATAATTACTATCTCATCTTTTATTACTTCTTCAGCAGGAATCTCAATTTCCTTGTCATCCCTTATGACCCTGGCGGTATTTGGTGCCAGGTCAAGAAGAGACTTTATGGCTGATCTTGTTTTCTCCAATGTTTTGCCTTCCAAATAGGCCCCAAACATAAACAGGAAAGTAACTGCTGCTGCCTCCCAGTATTCTCCTATTATGAGTGCTCCTATAACTGCAACAGTAACTAATGCATCGATGCCAACAATACGAAATCGTATAGCTCTAAAAGCATTTAATGCTATAGGATAGCCTGCTATAAATGCAGCAGCAATCATTGAAGCATCCTTAAATATGGGATTGAGATTTGAATATCCGAAAGCAAAGGACAGCAAAATCAGCAGCCCTGATACTATTACCCTTTGCCCTCTGCTTATCTTAAACATAGCGCCACCTTTATTTCACACCTAAGACATCATAGCCTAAATCTTCTATGGTCTTCTTAATCTCATCCTGATTTGTAACTTCTTCATCGAAGGATACCTTAGTCCTGCTGGATGAAAACAAAACCTCCACTTCCTTTACGCCTTTCATCTTCTTCAACACCGTTTCGATTTTTGCCGCACAACTAGGACATGTCAATGTTTCCAATTGGAATGTCTTATTTGCCATGTTAATTCCTCCTCATATATTTTATGGTTTTATTATATACACTTTACTAGATTAAAACCGTAACAATTGTTACGGTTTTACAATGAGCTGAATAAAATTATATGCCATCTTTAATCCGTAGTACACTATGATGCTTCCACATATTATGTTTATTCCTTTAATTATCTTATGGCTAAAGTTATTTTTGAAAATTGATACTACAGTAGTCAATCCTATAAACCAGGAAAATGAAGCTAAGGATGTTCCCAGTATGAAAAAGCCTGCTGCATCAGAAGGCAATGAAGCTCTTATTCCACCTAGAAGTAAAGTTCCATCTATCAATGCCTGAGGATTTATCCATGTTACCATGAAGCAGGCTATGACAACCTCTGTCAGTGATTTATCTACATCGACACTATTATTTGCACTGGGCTTGCTTCTAATAAGTTGAATTCCTATATATATAACAGCTATAGAACCTATACAGAGGACTATGGACTTAAGAATATCAGATCTCTCCATCAAGGCACCCATACCAAAAAAGCATGCTAAAGCCAAGGAGATATCAAAAAAGGTCGTGATCAGTGCCACCTGGTATGCTCGTAATCTGCTTTTGCTTATTGCAGTATTTATCACATATAAATTCTGCATACCTATAGGTGCTACATAAGCAATTCCCAACATGAAACCCTGAAGTAAAAATTTCAGCAACATTATTCCCCCTGTTTTTAAATTATCAAATCAGCATCATCCTAATTATATAATTTAATTCCAAATATGCCAATGCCTCAAAAATTAATTGTTACATTAATATTATCATGTTATAATAGTATCAACATTTAGTACCTGGTAGTAAAGTTAGGAGAGAAAATATGATTTTAAAAGAATTAAAAATTGGAAAATTTACAATACCTGTACCAATTATTCAAGGTGGAATGGCAGTAAAAATATCTACTGCTCCTCTTGCTGCTGCGGTAGCAAATCAGGGGGGTGTAGGTGTCATTGCCGGTACTGGCATGAGCATAGAAGAATTAATCAATGAGATAAGGCTTGCAAGATCAATGACAAAGGGAATTATAGGAGTCAATGTTTTGTTCGCAGTGCGAAACTTCTCTGATCTTGTGAAAGCTGCTATGGCAGAGGGCATAGATCTTTTCATATCAGGTGCAGGCTTCTCGAGAGATATGTTCTCCTGGGGAAAAGAATATGGTACTCCCATAATACCCATAGTGTCTTCTGCGAAGCTTGCTGCAATGGCTCAAAAGCTGGGGGCTGCAGCTGTAGTTGTAGAAGGTAAGGAAGCAGGAGGGCATCTGGGTACGGACAGATCTATGAGGGAGATACTGCCCGAGGTATGCAAAGAGGTAGATATTCCTGTA
>NZ_JAWLCK010000067.1:0-15069 GCF_041687175.1 Lutispora sp. | reverse complement strand
AATATTAGGCTAAAATAAGCCAATATAGCAGTTATGTACGATATAGTAATATTTAAATTAACATAACAATATGATATAAATAGTATATAAAAGTCAAAGAAAGTCAAAGTCAAAGGAGCTAGAGTTTATGGATATTAATAAATTAACACAAAAAGCCCAGGAAGCTGTTTTTGAGTCTCAAAATCTGGCTATAAAGCTTAATCATCAATCAATAGATGTGGAACATATGCATTTTGTTTTGATATCTCAAAAAGACAGCCTTATTTCAAAAATTTTGACCAAAATGAATATTCCTGTTGATTTTTATTATAAAGATTTGAATGACGAATTATCCAGATTGCCGAAAATCTATGGAAGCAATGCAAGCGTTTCAGTAACCAGAAGGTTTGAAGAAGTATTTATTAATGCTGAGGAAATTGCCAATAAGTTTAAGGATGAATTTATAAGCACCGAACATATATATTTGGCAATGATAGATGAAAAAAATACGCCATCTGGAAGTATAATAAAAAAATATGGAATAACCAGAGATAAATTTCTCAAAGAACTTTCAACCATAAGACGAAATCAGAGGATCACAAGTCAGAATCCCGAAGAGACTTATGAAGCATTAGAAAGATTCGGAAGGGACTTAGTGGAAGAGGCCAAAAAGGGAAAGCTAGATCCTGTTATTGGCAGGGATACAGAGATAAGAAGAATTATTAGAATTTTATCAAGAAGAACCAAGAATAATCCAATATTGATTGGGGAGCCGGGGGTAGGAAAGACAGCAGTAGCAGAAGGATTAGCCCAAAGAATTATGAAGGGTGATGTGCCGGAAGGCCTTAAAGGAAAGACAATATTTTCTCTGGATATGGGAGCACTTATAGCAGGTGCAAAATACAGAGGCGAATTTGAGGAGAGGCTTAAGGCAGTATTAAAGGAGATAGAAAACTCCAATGGAAACATTATACTTTTCATAGATGAAATACACAATATAGTAGGAGCAGGCAAGACAGAAGGAGCCATGGATGCGGGAAACCTTTTGAAGCCTATGCTTGCAAGAGGAGAACTTCATTGTATTGGTGCAACTACCATGGATGAGTACAGGAAGTATATAGAGAAGGATGCTGCACTGGAGCGCAGATTCCAACCTGTTATAATCGAACCGCCAACAGTTGAGGATACCATATCTATTCTCAGAGGATTGAAAGAGAAATTCGAGATACATCATGGTGTCAGAATACAAGACAATGCTTTAATATCTGCTGCAGTGTTGTCTAACAGGTATATAAGTGACAGATTTCTTCCGGATAAGGCTATTGATCTGGTGGATGAGGCAGCAGCAATGCTGAGAACTGAGATTGACAGCATGCCTGCAGAGCTTGATGAGATAATGAGAAGGTTAATGCAGTTGGAAATAGAGAAGGAAGCCTTGAAGAAAGAAGATGATAAACAATCTATTGAAAGGCTGGAGATTCTGAATAAGGAACTCTCAGACTTAAAGGCACAAAGCGATTCCATGAAAGCTCAGTGGGAATTGGAAAAGGAAAACATCAAAAGGATAAGAGACATAAAAAAAGATATAGAGAATGTAAAGGGACTAATAGAGAAGGCAGAGCTAGAGTATGACTTGAACAAGGTAGCAGAACTGAAATATGGCAAGTTAACTGAATTGGAGAAAAAGTTAAATGAAGAAAAAATAAAACTTGAAAGCATACAGAAAGGGGAACAGCTTTTAAAGGAAGAGGTCACTGATGATGAGATAGCAGAAATAGTTTCAAGATGGACCGGCATACCTGTAACCAGGCTTATAGAGAATGAGAGAGACAAATTGTTGAGATTAGATGAAATAATGCATGAGAGGGTAGTTGGTCAGGATGAAGCAGTTGCTGCGGTGGCAGATGCGGTAATAAGAGCAAGAAGCGGACTAAAAGATCCTAGAAAACCTATTGGCTCTTTCATATTCCTGGGACCTACAGGAGTAGGAAAAACTGAATTGGCCAGAACCCTTGCCCAAGCATTATTCGACAGTGAAGATAATATGGTTCGAATAGATATGTCCGAATATATGGAAAAGTATTCTGTATCCAGACTTATTGGGGCACCTCCGGGATATGTGGGTTATGAAGAAGGAGGACAGTTGACGGAAGCAGTGAGAAGAAAACCTTATACGGTCATACTATTTGACGAAATTGAAAAGGCTCATCATGACGTTTTCAACATATTGCTCCAAATATTGGATGACGGAAGGCTGACAGACAGCCATGGACATGTGGTGGATTTCAAAAATACTGTTATAATAATGACTTCAAATATTGGTAGTGAGTATCTGCTGGAGAGCATAGATAATAAAGGTGTTATAGATGCTAAGGTACAATCAGCAGTTATGGCTGATATGAAAAAGCATTTCAGACCAGAGTTTTTGAATAGAGTTGATGATATAGTCTTCTTTAAACCTTTAAATAAGAAAGAGATATTAAAGATAATAGATCTACAGTTTAAATTCATTGCAGAGAGACTGAAGGATAGAGACATACAAATTGAACTGGGTGAGGATGCCAAGGAATATATTCTGGAAAACTCCTATGATCCTGTTTATGGAGCAAGGCCAATAAAAAGATATATGCAAAAAAGCATAGAGACATTTATTGGAAGGGCTTTGATAGCAGGTGATATAAGAGAAGGAGATAGGGTTTTGATTGGCAGACATGAAGATGGGTTAAGCTTTAAAAAAATATAATAATACTAACTAAATCTATGCAGTATAATATATTAATTTAGCTGCATAGATTTTTTTACAGTGAAGTGCTTTTGACTATTTTAATATGATATAATTTTACAATAAATATTAATATAACCATGCCAGGAGGGAAATATATGAATACAGTAATAATAAATCAGGAATCAGTAGAATGGGTGAAAAATCCAATGCATAAAGATGTATACCTTAAGCATCTTGCAACCTCCCAAAACAATGATAGAGTATCAACCCATATAGTTCGCATAGAAAAAGACGGTGAGATTGTGCCCCATACCCACAAAGTTCTGGAAGTATTTTACTTAATGAAAGGCCAAGGCTCAGCCCTGGTAAATGGAGAAAGGGTAAATGTAAGAGAGGGAGACTGCATCATTGCTCATCCAGGTGAAGAGCATGGACTTATAAATACAGGTGAGGAAGAAGTGCTTCTGTATGCAGTATTCTCACCAGCAAATTGCTAATTCAAGGCGGAGATTTGATGAAAGAAATAAGAATAACAGAAAACGAATCAGGTCAGAGACTGGATAGGTTTTTAAGGAAACTGATGAAGGAAGCTACCTTAAGTGAGATATACAAGGGTATAAGAAAAGGTGATATAAAGGTAAACGGCAAAAAATCCAAGGAAAATTATATGCTGGCTATAGATGATATCATCACATTTAGAAATATGAATATGGAATCCAATCCTATAGAGAAAAAGACAATAAACAAAGCTGGCAACATAGATGTTGTTTATGAAGACCAAAACATAATAGTAGTAAATAAGCCTGCCGGGCTTCTAAGTCATCCTCAAAGTTCAAAGGACAGGGATACCCTGATACATAGAATACAATATTATATTGAAAAATCTGAAGGCCTTGATACTTCACCAACCTTTACACCTTCTTTATGCAATAGGCTGGATAGGAATACTGCTGGATTGGTTATTGCTGCCAAGAACTATAAAAGCTTGAAAGCAATAAATGAAATGATAAGGGAAAGGAAATTGAAAAAGCTATATCTATGTGTTGTTAAGGGCAGTACAAATCTAAGGGGAGAGATTTCAGGCTTTTTAGAAAAAGACGAAAAGACCAGAAAAGCGCTATTGGGAGACGAAGGAAGAGAATCTATAACATATTATGAGAAAAAAGATGATAATGGAGAATATTCACTGCTTTATGTTGATTTGGTAACCGGTAGATTTCATCAAATAAGAGCCCATTTATCCAGCATTGGTCATCCTATTATTGGGGATGTAAAATATGGAGACAAAAATGCTAATGATTATTTCAGGACTAAATTTGGCCTGAATCACCAGTTGTTATTGGCTCATATAATAAGCATAGAAGAAGCTCCTCCCGAATTGAATTATCTAAATGGTAAGACGTGGTATAGCAATATACCTGGAGAATATAGAATCATACTCAAGCATCTTTTTCAGCATCAAACACCATAGGAAAACGGAATATAACAGAGGACTTTAAGGAAAGTCTATAGCCTATCAATTATAAACATGGATTAATGGATTTTGCGGCCTATAGCAATGGTTTAGGAAGGCTGGACAACGAGAAAAATTACAAAAAATAGTGTACAATATAAACATAAGCATTAAGCTTGCCATAGACTGAAGAATTCGGAGGTGTTTATCAAGGTTGAAAGCAATTTATTATTATCAAAGTCAGAAATGAAGCGAGGTGTTATGATGAAGGATAATAATAAAGCATTACTTTCAAAACCGGAAGCCTACCAAAACCTGATGAGATTATTAGAACTACAAGAACGGTTGTCTTCTGACGAGACATTATTGAATGCAAAAAAGATGCAGAATGGAAGTAAAAAGTGTACCGCTGTTAATCCGATAATTTAATTTTATAATAGCAAATAGTGAATTTTGATGATATGACTTAAACTGATATAATGAATTGCGTGAAAGACTTCTTTGATTTTATATTTTCATTGGAAGTCTTTCTTCTATTTTTTCATATTGTAACTATTATGCTTTCTGTTATAAAATTAATATGATTGTATATGTACCATTTACCATCAATTATATTATCAAGAAGAGGAAGAAAAATGAAAAAGATAACTTATTTTCAATGTGTTGCGGTAATAGTAATATTGAGTCTTTCTTTGATTATTAATATATTCATTTTGAATAATCCGCTGTATTATGGACTCATTATAGGTCTGGGAGCTACATTCATAGTTGGAATGATTAATGGATATAATGCAAAAACCCTGATTACTTTTGCATACTCAGGACTGAAAAAGAGCATCAAAGTGTTGATAATGCTGTCAATGATAGCAATGCTCATAGGAATCTGGAAGATAGGGGGAGTAATACCTGCCATGCTGTATTACAGCTTCGGCATGATAAGCGGAGAGTTATTTTTGGTTTCTTCCTTCTTAATATCTTCAGTAATTGGATTGATTATGGGAACATCTTCAGGAACGGTAAGCACTGTTGGAATAGTGTTAATAGGTTTGGGTAGTGCTATGAACATACCACTTCCGGTTGTAGCAGGAACAGTCGTGTCTGCGGCTTTTTTGGGAGATAGGAGCGCACCAATCTCAAGCGTATTCAATCTTGTATCCACCATTACTGAAACAGATCCACATGATAATTTAAAGTATTTCATGAGGACACTGATTGTTGGAGTAATATTAACCTGTATTTTTTATTATTTTGTTGGATTAAACTATGGTGGTATGAGTTCTGCTTCTGTCAGTGTTACGAATTACAAAAACTTGCTGACTCAATATGTTAATATCACTCCCTTGCTGTTGATACCACCTTTGATACTTATTGTTTTTTATGCCTTTAGATTTACTGCTCTATATACAATGGCTGCTTCAGTGGTAATCGGAGCGGTATTCTCTGTACTATATCAAAAAATATCTATAATTGAAGTAATTAAGGCTGCATTATTTGGTTTTCACCCTGATATACCTGCAGAATACAGTGTTGTTCTTGCTGGCGGCGGTCTCATATCCTTCAAAACTATGCTCTTAGTACTTATTTTTGCAACTTCATTAAATGGAATATTTGAAGGTACGAAAATTGTGGAAACCTTGATTGAGCCCATATTGAGCAGAATAAAGTCTCCTAAAGGGCTTATGCTCTTTACCATTGGCTTCAGTATTGTTTCTGCACTATTCATGTGCAACCAGGTGATTTCAATAATAATTCCTGCTGGTGTATTGTTAAAGAGGTATGAAAATATGGATGTCCATAAAAAAGTATTTGCCAGACTTCTTTCCGATTCGGGAGTCATGGTAAGCTCTATAATTCCATGGAATGTTGCGGCCTTAACCCCCGCAGCAATTATGGGAGTAGATGTAATAGACTTTCTGCCCTATGCATTTTTATCCTATATCATGCCTATAATAGCAGCAGTGAATGTAGTATTCTTCAGTAATTTTATTAAAAATGGAAAAAGAGGTAGAATTAGTGAGGAAGCATGTAGTCAAGTTACAAGCAAATAGAAAGACATTATTAGCTTATTTAAAGGAAGATATGGATTTATCCTCAAGAAAGGCAAAAAAGCTGCTGGATAAGGGCATAAGAATAAATGATAAGAAAGCCTATGGAGATACAAAGCTAAAGGATGGAGACATTTTGCTTATAGAAGAGAATTTGATACGTGATAATGTAGCACCTGAGATGATGGAGCTTTCTATCATTTATGAGGATGATAGTATATTGGTGGTCAATAAACCACCTTATTTGTTAATTCATCCCACAAGCAATCATACAAATGGTACACTGGCAAATGGCATAAGATACTATTTTGATATGAAAGGTATCAGTGAGCCTGTAAGATTCTTTAACAGAATCGATATGGATACATCAGGTATAGTTGTTGTGGCAAAGAATTCTCAGACTCACAGCTTACTAGATAGATATTCAGCAAAAACCATGGTAAAGAAATATTTGGCAGTTGTTTCTGGAATTCCATCTGAGAAATCAGGAAAAATTGAGCTTCCTATAAGCAACAAATCGGATTCAGAAGGTAGAAGGTATATTTCTGATGAAGGAAAGTTAGCAGTAACCGAGTATCAAGTGCTGGAAGAATATAAAGAAGCTTCTTTAGTATCAATAATCATAAAAACTGGAAAGACCCACCAGATACGAGTTCATTTCAGCAGCATGGGATATCCACTATTAGGTGATAAGCTGTATGGTGGAGCAGATGATAATATAAGGAGGCAGGCCTTACATGCATCTGAACTTATTTTTCTCCATCCCATAAATAAGAAACATATCAGTATAAAAGCCCAACTGCCCTCTGATATGATTATGCTCATACAAAAGCTTAGAGGAGAAGCATAGCTATGAAGAATTACAATAACTATATAATTGGTGAAGAATATTCAGGTAAGACCATAAAAGAGTATCTTATAAATCATATGTCTATTTCTCACAGAACTCTTGTGAAATTAAAGAGGGACTCTTCCATACTTTTAAACGGGGAAAAAGCTTATGTAACAAAAAAACTAAAAAAAGGGGATCAGCTTGAAATCATATTATTGGACGAGGATTCAACAAATGTTGTACCTGAGGCCTTTGATTTGGATATAATATATGAAGACGACTATTTAATTGCTATAAATAAGCTGCCTAATATGCCAGTGCATCCTTCAAGAGGTCATTTTACTGGAACAGTAGCTAATGCTCTTGCTTATCATTATATGAATATGGGTAGGAGCATCAAGATCAGGCCCATAAATAGACTTGATAAGGATACATCAGGAATAGTAATTTTTGCCAAGAACTCGCATATTCAATATTTGATGTCCAAGGATGGATTCAACATAAGCAAAAAGTATATTGCCTTAGTTGAGGGTATGGTGTCTAAGGATAAAGGTATTATAGATATGCCAATTGAAAGAGAAAGTTCCTTAACTATAAAAAGAGTAGTAAGAGATGGAGGACAAAGAGCTATAACTGCATATGAAGTCATCAACAAGAATGAAATGGCTAGTTTATTGAGGGTTGATTTGATAACCGGAAGGACACATCAAATAAGGGTACATATGTCTCATATTGGTCATCCTCTATATGGAGACGAATTATATGGAGGAGATCAAAAACTAATAAATAGGCAGGCGTTGCACGCAGAGAGGCTGTCTTTTGTACATCCCATAACAGGGAATAGTCTTGAGTTATATGCAGAAATACCTGATGATATAAAGAAACTATGCAATATTCTAGCTCTGAACTAATATGGAGCATTATTAGAAGATGTTTTGTATTATAACATGTTCCCTTTTAGGAATATTCCTTACTAGAAGCTTTAATACAGATAGCTCGGCTGATGCCAGTATACTATCTTTATTGGCCAGATAGACTCCAAGTTCTGAAAGATGAAGGCTTATATTATCAACTTCCATATGGTCTATTATAACTGGCCATTTTTTTTCATATTTATTCCATTGGTCCTTTAGTTGCTTTTCAATAATACCTGCTTCTTCCCAGTTGCCACTCATTACTTCATTTTCAATCTTCATAATGAGATTACTGAGATTCTCCGAATCATTCTCAAGCATATTTATTGTTATTAATCCTAGAGTAATTATTGTAGCAGTTATCACACATATATATATCAGAGTTCTCATTTTTCATATTCCCCTTTTGCATTATCCTTTAATTGAAATATGAATTTATTGTCCTCGGAAATGTAAGCAAATAAAATATCCTTTGCTGATTTAATATTGTTTTTGCTCAACTGATGTTCCAACCAGCTAACATCATGTTTTGCTATAGAAAGATTTTGATAGTTTATATGCCCATCAATTATCAATGATATGGGCAAACCTTCATAGGCATGTTTTATGTTCAGATCTTCCCTTATTACCGGCTTTTTATCGGTTTTTAATATTATGCTTATCTGGCCTCCTGTTTCCAATATGGCATATTCCACATCCTGAACATCAGAAACATTCTTAAGTCTTAGCTGTTCCATCAGATCATCAATGTTGAATCTTTGCTTCCTTAATTCATTTTCAAGTATTTTTCCCTTTTCGATAACTATGCTGGGTTTACCTGATATGATTTTTCTAGCCAGTTGGCTTTTAAGAGATATGTAAGAAAGCAACGCTTCACAAATAAATAATGTCAATATTGGTATTATACCAGCAATAAGTGGTATACCAATATTACCCATTGGTATTGCTGCCAAATCCGCTATAACCAAAGCCACAACCAACTCAGAAGGCTGCAGTTGACCTATTTGCCTTTTGCCCATAAGTCTCATTATCAGTACTATTAAGAAATATAATATTATTGTCCTGATAAAAACGATCAACAAAATAAGCACCTCACTTTCGGTAAATACATTTTAACCTGACAATTAATTTATATTCATAATGAACTTATAGTGTATAAAAGCCTCCGGCATATACCAGAGGCTTCAGATCATGATAGAGTATTCTTTGAAATATCATGGAGGGCTTCGCCAGCCTCATCTTCATATTTTCCTTCTATAGCCAGGTCCCCTATTGCAACTATACCCACAAGATTTCCATTATCCACTACAGGAAGTCTTCTTATCTGTCTCTTAGCCATTAGGTCTGCTGCTTCATGAACTTTAGTGTCAGGGCTTATGGTTTTAATATCTTTAGTCATAACATCGCATACTTTTTGGTTTGGATCCTGACCCTTGGCTACAGACCTTAATACTATATCTCTATCAGTAACAATACCAACCAATTTATTATTATCAACAACCGGAACGGAACCAACATCTACTGTGTTCATAATGTTTGCTGCATCCTTTATGGTTGCGTTTGGTGAAATTGTTCTAACATCAGTTGTCATGAGTTCTCTAATTTTCAAATCAATCACCCTTTCAAAAACTAAGTCTAAATATATGTTCTCCACATGATTATTAAATTAATAAATAAAAAAATAGCTGAATTTGAAACTTTTTCTATATTGATATTGTATACTTATATGGGGGTGATGGAGTGGAAGAAAAACTGAATAAGGATTTGCTGCTGGCATGTAAAAAACGAGATAAGAAGGCATTTACAGAGTTATGTAAAACCTATGAAAGATATCTTTTTACTTTATGTCTTAGTTATGCAGGAAATAGCCATGATGCTCTTGATTTGGTGCAGGAAGTATACATAAAGTTGTTCAGGTTTATTGATAAATATGATATAAACAAGCCATTTCACCCATGGATTAGAAAAGTAGCAGTAAATACATGCTTGAACTTCAAGAGAGCAGCAACAGGCAATATAATATCCTTAAATACCGTCACCGATAATGAAACTTCCTTTGGAGATTTAATTGCTTCAAGTGAAGATTTGGAAGAGGAAATTGAAAAGATTGAATTAAAAAAAACGATGAAAGACATATTAGAAAAACTGCCTTCAAGGCAGAGAATGGTTATAACATTAAGATACTTTGAGGATTTGTCCTATAATGATATCGCCCTGGCAATGAATCAACCTATTGGGACTGTAAAGACAGACCTGTACAGAGCTCGTACAGCACTTAAACAATATTTGTCCAAGAAACAGGAGGTGTACAAAGATGGAATGCAAGTTTGATAAATCACTACTGCAAGCTTTTATTGATAATAGCATAGAACCTTTAGAACTGATTTTCCTGACAGAGCATATAAAAGTTTGCCAGCACTGCAGGGATGATCTTGAAGCACTTTATTCTTTGGATCAAAGTCTAAAATCTTTATTTAGGGAAAATGTTGAATATGGAGATAGGCTCGCAATTATAACTGAGCTTACAGTGGATAATATATTTGCACAGACAGAGGAGAAAATGAAGCTTAAAGATATTATTAATGATGCTACAAGAATGAATAATATAATAGTTGAGAATTCCTCAAGATTTCTTGAATATATACCTGGAGTACCCTTTCTAAGGAGAAAAGCCAGAGAAAAATATAAAGATATAAAGAAAAGCTTTTCAATAATAGGCAGGAGAAAAGCAAAATAGGGAGGGGAGTATATGGCTATACTGATCTTTGTAGGCAAATTGCTTATTATACTGTTAGCTATAATTATTTCTTTAATTGTTCTGTTATTAGCAATACCTTTTGATTATTATATAAATCTAAAATATGATCAAGGAATAGCAGCAAATATAAAAGTATTATGGGCAAGGTTTATAGGTGTGAGAGGTACATACGATAATGTTGGAGCCTTTGAAGCAAAATTCATGATTTTTAAAAAAGAGATGGTTTTAAAGCTAAAGAATAATATAAAAAAGAAAGACATCAAAAAAGAGAAAAAAGAAGATAGCAGTACAAAAAAGAAGAGAAATAAGATTAATATGAGAGAGTTACTGGACAGAGGTTTCCTGGAACAAATATTTTCATATATCAAAAAAGTTGTAGCTATTATAAAACCTAAAGTTTTTAACATAAAGTTGGTTTTTGGATTTGATGATCCCAGTATAACTGGCTGCCTTTCTGGATTCATTTATTATTTGGAAGCAATTCTACCGCAGGGTGATTTTGATATTCAGCCTGTTTTTGACCAAGAAGCAATATATTTGAATATGAATGTTGAAGGCAGAATTACCATGGGAGCTATACTCATTCAATTGATTAGATTGATTCTAAGAAAAGATGTTAGAAAAAAATTTAAAAATCTTAAAAAAGCTGAAACTTTTAGTTAGATTTATGTGTAAATAATAATAGATGATAAATGAAAGGAGATATAATAATGGATAAATTACTTATCGATAGCAGCATTGAAATGGCTTTTGAAAAGTTGAAAAATTTCTTAAAAACAGAAACGGTTATTGGAGAACCTATAGCAATTGGAGAAGTTACTCTAATACCTATAATTACTGTTGCATTTGGATGCTCCGGAGGTGCTGGTCAAGGAACAGATGCAAAGGGATCTGAAGGTGGCGGTGGCGGCTTAGGCGTTGGTGCAAAAATATCGCCTGATGCCGTACTGGTTATCAAAAATGGAGAAGTCAGCTTACTTCAGTTGAAGCAAAAACAAAACCTGGATAAGTTAATAAACATGGTACCTGAACTAATAAACAAGATAAACTTCAATAAATCGGAAGATAAAAGCTGTGATGACTGTTCCGATAAAAAAGAAGAGGATTAAGCCCATTTGGGCTTTTTTCTTTTATATAGAACAACTTTATGATATTCTAATGATGAAAGTAAATGCAACTTAAATTCCTTCATTATAATATGATTGATACTGGGTGTGATTAAAATTATTAGCGGAATCATTCTTGCTGCTGGAAGCTCAAAGAGAATGGGAAGGCAAAAACTCCTATTACCTTTCAGAGGCAGTACTATATTGGAAAATGTAATTGAAACTATCACAACTTGCGAATCCATCGAAGAAGTACTTTTAGTCTATGAAGCGACAGAGGTTATAGATAGGGTAAAAGGATATGATTTAAAAGCTGTCTATAACCCCATTGCAGAAGAAGGCCAGAGCACTTCGGTAATTGCAGGAGTGAAAAGTTCTAATCCAAAAACAAAGGCTTATATGTTTATAATGGGAGATCAACCTTTTATAAATAAAGATGTGGTGGAAAGACTAATTGGTATATGGAAGAAGAATACATCATCTATTATCGTTCCAAGATACAATGGAAAGAATGGTATGCCTACAATATTTTCTGAGGATTTCAAGAAAGATTTGCTGAACATTACCGGTGATAAAGGCGGCAGAGATGTTATAAAGGCCAATCCAGATAAAGTAATATATGTTGATATAGATGAAAACATGGCAGGCTTTGATATTGACACGCCCGAAGATTATGAAGAGTTGTTAAAGCAAATATAGCTATTGAAAAACACTTCGGCTTAATGGTATAATATATTTCGTAGTTCATAGGGGCGGTTAGCTCAGCTGGTTAGAGTGCCACGTTGACATCGTGGAGGTCGTTGGTTCGATCCCAATACCGCCCACCATACATATTTAGCAGTAAGCAGTAGATAAGTTTACTGTTTTTTTACTTTTTTGCGGAATTAATAAAGAAAAGGAGTTTCAAATTCTGTATGGAATATATTAGTTTATCGCGTAAACTTAATATATTAAGCATCCTTTGACCAACTTTGAGAATCATGCAGCAACAGTATGGTGGAGAAACTATGAAAATTCATAGATTAGGGTAATAAAGAAACAGAAAGAGGTGTAACAAATGGAAGAAAGAGAAAGACAGTTTATTTATATTTTAAAGCTAATACCAGAATTATTAAATGAAAATAATTGGACAGAAAAGGAAGAAGCCATTGTAGGGAGGCATTTTGTTAAGCTGCAGGAGTTACTTGCAGAAGGGAAGCTTATACTGGCAGGAAAAACAGAGGGGTTGGATGAGAAAACTTTTGGTATTGTTATTTTCAAAGCCGATTCAGATGAAGAGGCACAGTCAATAATGAAAAATGATCCTGGTGTTGCAGAGGGAATAATGACTGCTGAGTTATTTCCTTATAGAGTTGCTTTGATGAAGGGTTCTGTTTAGAGTATTTGTTGATGATGGTTTAAATGTTTATGATTGAGTTACAGGGAAGGAAGAATGCGAAGTTTAGGAATACAGTTTATCTTTTCAAGTAGGTCTCATCTATGAAGTAAAGTTAAGTCATCTTGGTAGAATCATGTGAAACAATATTATTTAGTTTTTGAGGTGGATAATGAAGAAGGTAGCTGTTGTATTCAAATCTAAATATGGAAGCACAGAAAAATATGCAAAATGGATTGCAGAGGACACATGTGCTGAAATTTTCAAAGTTAGTGAGATAAAAGCAGATAAATTAGAAGAATTTGATACTATTGTATATTGTGGAGGACTTTATGCTGGGGGTATACTTGGATTTTCTTTTATAAAAAATAATTATTACAAGTTTTATGATAAAAAACTGATTGTGGTTGCAGTGGGTGCTACTCTAAAAAAGGATGAGGCAATAGAAGAGATTAAAGAACAAAACCTTACAGATGAAATGAAGGGTAACGTGCAGATTTTTCTGTTAAGAGGCGGACTTAATTATAAAAAAATGAATTTTATTGATCGACTATTAATGTTTCTGTTGATAAAATCAGTAAAATTGAAAAAAGCTGAGGAACTTGATGATGATACCAAGGGGATGATTGCTACCTATGGCCAAGTGGTTGATTTTACAAACAGAAATACAATTGCACCAATAATCAATGATATTAATAATTAGGTTCATTACTAAAGAAAATGAGCATAATCGCAGATAAAGCAATACACATAATTAGAATTATGTGAAGTTAAGAGTATTCCTAGAATCACTATTAAAATAAAAAGAACCATTGACTTTGACGTCGTGTCATCGTTTATGCTAGAGATGGAAAGGAGATGAAGGCGTGGATTTATTGACAATCAGTGAGGTGTCAAAGAGCTTTAACATTTCGACAAGAACACTTCGTTACTATGAGCAAATAGAACTTATACAAAGCAAAAAGAAAGAGAATTATGCTTACCGTACATATGACGAAGCTGCTATTAGACGTCTGCAACAGATAATTGTCCTGCGTAAGTTGCGTATTCCTTTAAAACAGATAAAATCTATTTTTCAAAATATAGAGCAATCGCGCATAGTTGAAATATTTCAAGAAAACATAGCAGATATTTCTACCGAGATAACGGCTCTCACTACTATTAAAACTATTTTGCAATCATTGGTAGAACGCTTAAACGAGAGTGGAAAAATCAATGTCAAGTTTGATTTGCTCCATGACGATTACATCTTAAAGATTGTTGAGCCTTTGAGCCTTACAAAGATAAATTTTAGGGAGGAAAAGTCAATGGCAGAATTAAACAAAGCTAGCGAAAGGTTGAACAAATTACATAATAATGAGGTAAGGATTATTTATTTACCGCCTGCTACAGTAGCAAGTATTCATTGTGTAGGTGGTGTTCCTGAAATTGAAAGCGGTGATTTGCTACACCAGTTTATCAGAGAAACAAAGCTTTATGAAATAAAGCCAGATTTTAGGCATTATGGCTTTAATAATCCAAATGGTAATATGTCAGATGGGAGTGATCATGGCTATGAAAGATGGGTTACCATTCCTGATGATTATGAAGTAAAGCCACCTTTTAACAAGAAACAATTTGCAGGTGGATTGTATTGTGCCTATACGATTCCAATGGGTTCTTTTGATGAATGGTTCAAGCTTTATGATTGGGCACAGAATAATGATAGATATGAACTGAATTTTAAAGAGCAAATAATTGAAAGAGAGTGTATAGAAGAACATCTAAATTATATAAGTAAATTTATGCTTACTCCTGATGACATTACCATTCAAATAGACCTACTTCTACCAATAAAAGATAAGAAAGCAGAAGAAATATGAAACATTGAGGTTATGAGCAT
>NZ_JAWLCK010000066.1:0-15510 GCF_041687175.1 Lutispora sp. | reverse complement strand
TCTTACCATGGTCAACGTGTCCTATGGTTCCTATGTTTACATGGGGTTTGGTTCTTTCAAATTTTGCCTTTGCCATTTTTTTATTTTCCTCCTTTATATCCGAATGATTTCTCAGCATATTATCAATTTTTGTCTTTCACTTCGAAATGAGCTAAATAAAAATTTTATTATCTTGCCAATATTTTTTCGGCGATATTCTTTGGAACTTCCTCAAAATGGCTCATTTCCATTGTGTAGACTCCTCGTCCCTGAGTCTTTGATCTCAAGTCAGTAGCATATCCAAACATTTCAGCCAGCGGCACAAAACCTCTTACCACTTGAGCTCCCATTCTGGCTTCCATTCCTTCTATTCTTCCTCTTCTTGAGTTTATGTCTCCTATTACATCACCCATATATTCTTCGGGCACTGTAACTTCAACCCTCATTACAGGCTCTAGAAGAACCGGATCCGCCTTTCTCATACCTTCTTTGAATCCCATTGAACCTGCTATCTTGAAGGCCATTTCTGATGAGTCCACCTCATGGTAAGAACCATCATAGAGTGTTACCTTTACATCGATAACATTGTATCCTCCAAGAATACCGTTTTGTAATGCTTCTTCTACACCGGCTTGAACAGCAGGTATATATTCCTTTGGTATGACACCGCCTACGATTTTGTTAACAAATTCAAAACCGGTACCTGGTTCTTTAGGCTCTATTTCAAGCCATACATGGCCGTATTGTCCTTTACCGCCGGACTGTCTTACAAACTTACCTTCAGCCTGAACCTTTTTCTTAATGGTTTCCTTATAGGCAACCTGAGGTTTGCCTATATTGGCTTCAACTTTATATTCTCTAAGCATCCTATCAACTAATACTTCTAGATGCAATTCACCCATTCCGGCTATGATGGTCTGACCTGTTTCGTTGTTTGTATATGTTCTAAAAGTCGGATCTTCTTCAGCCAGCTTTGCCAATGCTATTCCCATCTTATCCTGTCCTGCTTTAGTCTTTGGCTCTATAGCCACATTTATAACAGGTTCCGGGAACTGCATGGATTCAAGTATGATAGGTGATTCTTCAATACAAAGAGTATCACCGGTAGTTGTGTCTTTGAGTCCTACAGCAGCTGCAATGTCACCGGCATAAACCTCTTTTGCTTCTTCTCTGTGATTTGCATGCATCAGAACTATTCTTCCAAGCCTTTCTCTTTTACCCTTAGTGGAGTTATAAACATAAGAACCTGCTTCTATTTTTCCTGAATATACTCTAAAGAAAGCAAGCTTTCCTACATAGGGGTCAACCATAATCTTAAAAGCCAGGGCTGAGAATGGTTCGTTGTCATCAGCTTTTCTTATCATTTGCTGATCGCCTTCAATATTGGTGCCTTCAACAGGCGGTATATCCAAGGGTGAAGGTAAATAGTCCACAACTGCGTCTAAGACCCATTGCACTCCCTTGTTCTTATAAGATGAACCACAAAGAACCGGAACCATATTATTGGATAAGGTACCTTTTCTAATAGCAGCCTTCAGTTCTTCAATAGTTATCTCTTCTCCATCAAGGTATTTCATCATCAGCTCTTCATCATTATCTGAAGCAGCTTCTATCATCTTTTCCCTATACTCCTGGGCCAAATCCATCATATCTTCTGGTATTTCAGTTTCTTCGATTTCTTTGCCCATATCATCTTTGTATATCTCTGCTTTCATGGTAACAAGATCAATGATGCCAACAAATTCACTTTCCTTACCTACAGGTAATTGTATCGGCACAGCATTGGCCTTGAGCCTTTCCTTCATCATCTCAACAACTCTGAAGAAATCAGCACCCATGATATCCATTTTGTTTACATAAGCAAGCCTCGGTACATTGTATTTATCAGCTTGTCGCCAAACTGTTTCTGATTGAGGCTCAACTCCACCTTTTGCACAGAATACAGCAACTGAACCATCGAGAACACGCAGTGACCTTTCTACCTCAACAGTAAAGTCCACGTGCCCCGGCGTATCTATAATGTTGATTCTGTGACCCTTCCATTGAGCAGTAGTAGCTGCAGAGGTGATGGTTATTCCTCTCTCCTGTTCCTGCTCCATCCAGTCCATAGTTGCAGAGCCTTCATGAGTTTCGCCAATCTTATAAGTTCTGCCTGTGTAGAACAGAATTCTTTCTGTGGTTGTGGTTTTCCCTGCATCTATATGGGCCATTATTCCTATGTTTCTAGTTTTTTCTAAAGGAAATTGCCTAGGCACTAAAATCCTCCTCTCTATAGCAAGAATCACTTATATGTTTCCCAATAATTTCAGCTTTACACAATTCTTTATTATTAATAACTACCATCTGTAATGTGCAAAAGCCTTATTAGCCTCAGCCATCTTGTGAGTGTCTTCTTTTTTCTTAACGCTGGAACCTACATTATTGGCAGCATCCATGATTTCTCCTGCCAATCTCTCCCTCATTGTTCTTTCTCCTCTTTTTCTTGAGAAGTCGATGAGCCATCTCATACCTAATGCTTGTCGTCTGTCAGGCCTTACCTCAACAGGAACTTGATAGGTAGCACCACCTATTCTCCTAGCCTTAACTTCCAACACTGGCATTATGTTGTTCATAGCTGCCTCAAATACTTCTAGAGGATCCTTACCTGTCTTTTCTCTAATTATATCGAAAGCTCCGTATATAATTTTCTCAGCTACACCTTTTTTGCCGTCAAGCATAACATTGTTGATAAGCTTTGAAACTATCTTGTCATTATAAATTGGATCAGGTAAAACATCTCTTTTTGGAATATGTCCTTTTCTTGGCACTTTGCTTCCCTCCTTAACATTTAATTATTCATCGGTACTCGGCATTGTCTTATACATGATGCCGTTGTGCGCAAAATATATATATACACAGCCAAGCTGTGGTATTATATCCGCACAATATTATTTCTTAGGTCTCTTTGCACCGTATTTTGATCTGCCTTGCTTTCTGTTAGCAACTCCAGCAGTATCCAGGGTTCCTCTGATTATATGGTATCTAACACCAGGTAAATCCTTAACCCTGCCTCCTCTAATAAGCACAACAGAGTGCTCCTGAAGGTTATGTCCTATTCCAGGAATATATCCTGAAACTTCTATTCCATTAGTAAGCCTTACTCTGGCAATCTTTCTTAAAGCAGAATTAGGCTTCTTAGGAGTAGTTGTTTTAACTACAGTACATACCCCTCTTTTCTGTGGAGACTCTTCTAGAGCCGGCGCTTGAGATTTGTAAGTTACTTGCTGTCTGCCCTTTCTAACCAACTGGTTTATAGTAGGCATCAAATACACCTCCTCGTGTTATTTTTTATCTATAAAATACGCCCCTTCATGATGAAGGGGCGTATTCTAAGCTTTTAACAGCGAAGCACATGATGCATTCACATCAATGCCGCATGCTTCTCCAAGTTTCTTCATTGTGTCTACTTGCACAATTTGAATATCTTTTCCCCTGCATTCTTCAAATATACTGTTTTTTATGGGCTCTTCCGCATCATTTGCAATATAGACTATATCAACGCTGTCATTTTTAATTGCTTTTATTGTTTGTTTTAATCCAATAATCTTTTTTTTTGAGGACTTCAATCTTTCCATATACATCTCCTCCTCATGCCAAAAAGAATATGGCTTTTTAACATACTTTTTAATTTTAGCTTATCAATATTTTGTTGTCAATACTAAATAATTACCTCTCCCTCAGGATTTTCAAGATTTTCTTGAATTTCCTCATAACTCTCTTCGGGCAGTCTGACAGTAGCCTCCTTGTATATTTTCATGCCTGTGCCTGCAGGGATCAGCTTTCCGATTATAACATTCTCCTTCAAGCCGATTAGAGGATCCACCTTTCCTTTTATAGCTGCCTCAGTTAGTACTCTTGTAGTTTCCTGGAAAGATGCTGCAGATAAGAAGGAATCCGTGGCCAGCGATGCTTTGGTTATTCCCAATAGCACTCTCTTGCCTGTGGCTTTCTCCCCACCTTGTTCTTCAATAGCCTTATTTTCTTCTTCAAATTTAAATATATCAAACAAGCCGCCAGGTAATAAATCAGTATCGCCAGCTTCATCGATCTTCACTTTTCTAAGCATTTGCCTTACTATAACTTCTATATGCTTATCAGCTATATCAACACCCTGGAGCCTATAAACCCTTTGAACTTCATGTAGCAAATAGGATTGAACTCCTGCAATACCTTTTATTTTTAATATATCGTGTGGATTAACAGAGCCTTCAGTAATTTCGTCACCAGCCTCAATCCTGTCTCCATCATATACCTTAAGCCTTGAACCATACGGTATTGTGTATGTTCTTGTATCGCCATCGTCTCCTATTACAATTACTTCCTTTTTCTTCTTATTTGCATCATTTAATTTTACTATGCCCGCTATTTCAGATATGGTAGCCAATCCCTTAGGTTTTCTGGCTTCAAATAATTCCTCAACTCTAGGAAGACCTTGAGTTATGTCGTCTCCTGCAACACCACCAGTGTGGAAAGTTCTCATTGTAAGCTGGGTTCCAGGTTCGCCTATAGACTGGGCAGCAATAATACCAACCGCTTCCCCAATATTTACTGGATCACCTGTAGCCAGATTCATGCCATAACACTTTGCGCATACACCATGTCTGGAATGGCAAGTCAATACTGAACGAATGTTTACTTTCTTTATTCCTACTTTGACTATCTTGGAAGCCATCTTCTCGGTGATCATAACATTTTTCTTTACTAATACCTCACCAGTTTCCGGATGGATAATATCTTCCATCGCATATCTTCCTGCCAGTCTGTCTTCCAATTTTTCAATTATTTCATTTCCGTCCTTTATTTCACTTACCAAAATTCCCTCTTCTGTGCCACAATCATTCTCTCTTACTATAACATCCTGACTGACATCTACAAGTCGTCTGGTTAAGTAACCTGAGTCTGCGGTTCTTAAGGCAGTATCTGCCAATCCCTTTCTGGCTCCGTGAGTTGATGTGAAGAATTCCAACACATTAAGACCTTCACGGAAGTTAGCTTTTATTGGAATTTCAATTATTCTTCCTGATGTATCAGCCATAAGTCCCCTCATACCAGCCAGCTGACTTATCTGATTGACGCTTCCTCTTGCTCCTGAGTTAGCCATCATAAATACAGGATTCAATCTATCAAGGTTATCCATAAGAGCCTTGGTAATATCATCTTTTGTGTTCTTCCAGGTTTCGATTACTCTCTCATACCTTTCCTCGTTAGATATGAGACCTCTTCTGTACATCTTCTCAATACTGTCAACCTTACCATCCGCTTCGGACAGCAATCTTTTCTTTGCTTCAGGTATATCTATATCGCTTACACCTATTGTTACTGCTCCCTTTGTTGAGTAATGGAAACCAAAGGATTTTATTTCATCAAGAACTAGGGCTGTCTTTGCAGAGCCATGAGTTCTATAACATTTATCGACTATTTTACCCAGCATCTTCTTATCTATGGGTATAAGGTTTCCATCTTTATCTTTTGGATCATATTCAAGTACAAACTCATTACCCTCTATAGTTCTATCCACAAATCCGACATCTTGAGGCATTGCTTCATTGAATATGAGTCTTCCTACTGTATTCTCAATAATCTTGGATTTAACAACTCCATTTACAGTTCTGGTGAGTTTGACCTTAACCATAGCATGGAGTCCCACTTCACCCAGCTGATATGCCATTATCATCTCATCTATGCTTGCAAATACCTTGCCTTCTCCCTTTTCACCAGGGACATGTATAGTAAGATAATATATTCCCATTACCATGTCCTGAGTAGGGCTGACCACAGGTCTGCCATCCTTGGGAGCAAGGATGTTGTTCACTGAAAGCATTAAAAATCTTGCTTCCGACTGGGCTTCCACAGATAAAGGTACATGGACTGCCATCTGGTCTCCGTCGAAGTCAGCATTATAGGCAGTACATACCAAAGGATGGAGTTTTAATGCTCTTCCTTCAACCAGAACAGGCTCAAAGGCCTGTATTCCTAACCTATGAAGTGTAGGAGCACGATTTAAGAGTACCGGATGCTCTTTTATGACTTCTTCCAATACATCCCAAACCTCAGTTTTTACCCTTTCTACCATTCTTTTCGCGCTCTTTATGTTGTGAGCCAAGCCATCCTTGACAAGCTTCTTCATTACAAAAGGCTTGAAGAGCTCTAAAGCCATTTCTTTAGGCAATCCACACTGATATAGTTTCAAATTTGGTCCTACAACTATAACCGAACGGCCGGAATAGTCAACACGCTTACCCAACAGGTTCTGTCTAAACCTTCCTTGCTTTCCTTTGAGCATATCACTCAAGGATTTTAAAGGTCTGTTTCCTGGACCTGTAACGGGTCTTCCTCTTCTACCATTGTCTATTAATGCATCAACTGCTTCTTGAAGCATTCTTTTTTCATTTCTCACGATAATATCAGGCGCTCCAAGATCTAATAGCCTTTTTAATCTGTTGTTTCTGTTTATTACTCTTCTATATAGATCATTAAGGTCTGATGTAGCAAACCTTCCTCCATCCAACTGAACCATTGGTCTTAAATCCGGTGGAATTACAGGAATCACATCCAGAATCATCCATTCAGGCTTATTACCGGATTTCCTGAAGGCTTCTACCACTTCCAGTCTTCTAACAGTTCTAAGCTTTTTCTGGCCTGAGCTGTCTTTAAGGTCATGCCTCAGCTCCTTGGCCAGTTGATCCAAATCTATGTTAGTCAAAAGCTCTTTTATAGCTTCTGCTCCCATTCCTGCTCTGAATCTATTACCATACTTTTCTAAGGCCTCTCGGTATTCCTTCTCATTTAGTACCTGCTTAACAGATAGGCCTGTATCGCCTGCATCTATAACAATATATGAAGCGAAATACAGCACTTTTTCCAATGCTCTCGGCGACATGTCAAGTAAAAGACCCATACGACTGGGTATGCCTTTAAAATACCAAATATGAGAAACTGGGGCTGCTAATTCAATATGTCCCATCCTCTCTCTTCTGACCTTGGCTTTGGTCACTTCAACACCGCATCTGTCGCATATTATGCCCTTATATCTTATTCTCTTGTATTTGCCGCAGTGGCATTCCCAGTCCTTTGTAGGCCCGAAAATTCTTTCACAGAACAAGCCTTCTTTTTCAGGCTTTAATGTTCTATAGTTTATGGTTTCCGGCTTCTTTACCTCTCCTCTTGACCATTCCCTTATTTTTTCCGGGGATGCCAAACCTATTTTTAATGATTCGAAGTTATTTAATTCCAACAAGGGCTCTTCTCTCCCTTCCTTTAATAATCTTCCCCAATATCTTCGTCTTCTTTAGATTCATCTTTTATTAGTTCATCTATATCCAAATCTATTTCAAAGTCTTCCTCTTCGGCTTCTTCGTCATAATCGTCATATAGACTTTCTTTTTCTTCCTCAGCTCCACCTTTGTAAGGAAGATTTGAAAGGTCAAGGTCTTCTCTGGTTTCCATCTCATTGCTCAGGTCTTCCAAATCATCATCAACGGATTCTTTTATGGTTATTTCTTCATTTTCTTCTGAAAGAACCTTAACATCCAACGCAAGACTCTGAAGCTCTTTTATAAGCACCTTGAATGATTCAGGTACGCCGGGCTCAGGTATATTTTCTCCCTTTACAATTGATTCATAGGTCTTAACCCTTCCAACAACATCATCAGATTTTACAGTTAGAATTTCTTGAAGGGTATGTGCAGCACCATAAGCCTCCAGCGCCCAAACTTCCATTTCTCCGAATCTCTGGCCACCAAATTGGGCTTTTCCTCCAAGAGGCTGCTGAGTTACCAAGGAATATGGTCCAGTGGATCTGGCATGAATCTTATCGTCTACCAAATGCAATAGTTTTAATATATACATATATCCAACAGTTACTTCATTATCGAAATATTCCCCTGTTCTGCCATCTCTTAATTGAATCTTTCCTGTTCTGTCCATGTCTACATCTACAAGGGGATTATCCTCAAAGCTGCTTAGAAGTTCTTCTATATCTTTAATATTATCAAGGTCTGCATTCTTGATTCTTTCCTTTATATCTGCAAGCCTCTTATCCAATGTAAATACGGTATCTTCCAAATATTCGTCGATTATTTCTTTATTCTCTTCTGTACTTGTTGTATTTTCAGGTTCTTCATCTTCTTTTGCATTTAGCTTCTCTTTTATATATTTAAGCTGCTTTCTTACCTGAATAACTTTATTTGCCATTTCCAATGTATCCATTATATCGTTTTCGTTTGCACCGTCGAATACTGGAGTAGCAATCTTCCACCCTAAAGCTTTAGCAGCTAAGCCAAGATGAACTTCCAGCACCTGACCTATGTTCATACGGGATGGAACTCCAAGAGGATTTAATACTATCTCCAAAGGTGTCCCATTGGGAAGGAAAGGCATGTCTTCTTCTGGTAATATTCTTGATATAACACCTTTATTACCGTGTCTTCCTGCCATCTTGTCTCCAACAGATATCTTCCTCTTCTGAGCTATATAAACTCTTACAAGCTCATTGACTCCAGGGGGCAACTCATCACCGTTTTCTCTGGTAAACACTTTTACATCTACTATTATTCCTGCTTCACCATGAGGAACTCTAAGCGAAGTATCTCTTACTTCCCTGGCTTTTTCACCGAAAATAGCTCTTAGCAGTCTTTCCTCTGCTGTAAGTTCCGTTTCTCCTTTCGGAGTTACCTTACCTACCAATATATCTCCAGTTCTTACCTCTGCTCCGATTCTTATTATACCTCTCTCGTCTAAATCCTTGAGAGCATCTTCGCCTACATTAGGTATATCTCTGGTTATTTCCTCAGGACCTAGCTTGGTATCGCGAGCTTCTGCTTCATATTCTTCTATGTGAATTGAAGTAAACACATCTTCTTTAACCAGTTTTTCACTAATCAATATAGCATCCTCATAGTTATAACCTTCCCAGGTCATAAATCCGATGAGCACATTTCTTCCAAGACCTATCTCACCACAATCTGTAGAAGGCCCGTCAGCTATCACCTGTCCTTTTTTAACTTTATCTCCTTTTTTTACAAAAGGTCTCTGATTTATGCAAGTGCCTTGATTTGATCTCTTAAACTTTAGAAGTTTGTATCTATCTCTGTTTCCATCATCGGTTTTAACTACTATTTCATTGGAACTGACTTTTTCAACAATACCACTATTGTTAGCAAGTTTCACAACACCGGAATCAATAGCTGCTTTATGCTCCATTCCTGTACCTACTATTGGAGATTCTGGCTTAATAAGAGGTACTGCCTGACGCTGCATGTTTGAACCCATTAAAGCACGGTTTGCGTCGTCATTTTCAAGGAATGGTATCATAGCTGTTGCTACAGACACAACCTGTTTTGGCGAAACATCCATAAATTCGACTTCTGATACAGGAACTACCACTATTTCATTTCTTACCCTTGCTGTAACCTTCTTGTCTATAAATCTACCTTCAGCATCTAAAGGTTCATTTGCTTGGGCAACAATGTAATCGTCTTCTTCGTCTGCAGTTACATAAACGATTTCATCAGTTACAATCTTTTCCCCGTTTTCATTGGTTTTAACTTTCCTATAGGGTGCTTCGATAAACCCGTACTCATTTATTCTGGCATAAGTACTAAGGCTTCCTATCAAACCTATATTGGGGCCTTCAGGAGTTTCAATCGGGCACATTCTGCTGTAATGTGAATGGTGAACATCTCTGACTTCAAAGCCGGCCCTTTCTCTTGATAAACCTCCTGGTCCCAAAGCAGACAATCTTCTCTTATGAGTAAGCTCTGCCAACGGGTTTGTCTGATCCATGAACTGTGATAACTGGCTGCTCCCAAAGAACTCTTTGATGGATGCAGCTACAGGTCTTATATTTATAAGTTGTTGAGGAGTAACAACTTCTATGTCCTGAATGGTCATCCTCTCTTTTACAACTCTTTCCATTCTGGATAAACCTATTCGGAACTGATTCTGCAATAACTCTCCAACAGATCTCAATCTTCTGTTGCCCAGATGATCTATATCATCTATATTTCCAACATTATATACAATGTTTAATTGATAGCTCACGGAAGCTATTATATCATCCACCAAAATATGTTTAGGAATTAGATCATTTATTCTTCTTTTTATTTCTTCCTTTATATCACTTTCAGACTCGTATTGACCCATTATCTCCTGTAATACTCTTAAGTTTACCATTTCCCTAATATTCAAGTCTGAAACATCAAAGGGCATATATTTATTTATATCAACAACATTATTTCCAAGTATTTTTACTGTTTTTCCTTCAAAAACTATGAAGGCTTCATTAACTCCTGCATTCTGAATCTTATAAGCTTTTTCTCTAGTTACCTTTTCTCCTGCTTCGGCTAGAATTTCTCCTGTACGAGGATCAATAATGTCTTTTTCCAATTTCTGACCGATTAGTCTTGCTGCAAGAGATAGCTTCTTATTAAATTTGTACCTTCCTACCTTAGCCAAATCGTATCTCTTAGCATCAAAAAACAAAGACTCTAATAAGGATTTGGCGCTTTCAACAGTTGGAGGTTCTCCGGGTCTCAGCCTTCTATATATTTCTATAAGAGCTTCTTCCGTATTCTTAGTAGTATCCTTTTGAAGTGTGGCTTTTACTCTTTCGTCTTCTCCAAGCAGATTTTCTATCTGTTGATCGGTACCATATCCAAGAGCTTTTAAGAGGACTGTGATTGGGATCTTTCTTGTTCTATCTATTCTTACCCATAATACATCGTTGGAATCTGTTTCATATTCCAACCATGCACCTCTATTAGGAATAACCGTTGCCGAATGCAATCTCTTTCCAGATTTATCTATATGTTGGTCATAATAAACACCTGGGGATCTAACCAATTGGCTTACTATTACTCTTTCAGCTCCATTGATTATAAATGTTCCATTGTCTGTCATGAGAGGAAAATCTCCCATAAAAACTTCCTGTTCTTTCACTTCATTTGTAGACTTGTTGGCCAGCCTGATTTTCACCTTAAGTGGTGCGGAGTATGTAACATCTCGTTCCTTGCATTCCTCAACACCATATTTTGGTTTGCTGTCCAAAGAATAATCGACAAATTCCAATACTAAATTTCCTGTATAATCTGTAATAGGTGAAATATCGTTAAATACTTCCCTTAAGCCTTCTTCAAGAAACCAGTTGTAGGAATTTTTCTGGACTTCAATAAGATTCGGCATATCCATAACTTCGTCAATGCTTGAGTAGCTCATTCTCTGATTTTTCCCAACAGAGATTGGATGTACCATAAGTCACTCACCCCTTAATAATAAATAAAGTAAAATAGCCAAAAGCTCTCTGCATCTGCTTTTGGTCAACTGTAAATTTTAGCATAGCTATTTTAATATTGCCTTATTAAATCAATCTTATACAGCTGTATGCTCAAATATAGTAATTTTTTACACCAATGCAATATATAATATTAACATACCCTCTAGTATCTGTCAATAATATAGGATTACTTTTATCAATTTTTTTATTCATATAATATATTGTGTCGATTTTTCCCGGGAAATATAAATTATTTTGGCATATTTGCGAAAATTTCTTTGAGATTTTTCTGATTCCTGTCTCATGTCACTGGCCCCAAGAAATTATGCTAGAACCCTCGTAACCTGAAACCATGATCTTAAAGAAGGGACACAATGCTTGCAACATGCAACTACTATGGGACTTGCTGCATAGTTCATATAGTTAAAAGAGCCGCAGTATAAGCGGCTCTTATTTAAAATGTTTCTTACTTTATTTCTATTGTTGCACCTGTTCCATCGAACTTTGCTTTTATCTCTTCTGCTTCCTGTTTGCTTACGCCTTCTTTGATTGGCTTTGGAGCTCCATCAACAAGGTCTTTTGCTTCCTTTAAGCCAAGGCCAGTTACTTCTCTAACAACCTTGATAACCTTAATCTTTTCTGCGCCAACATTTGCCAATACTACATTGAACTCAGTCTGCTCTTCAGCAGCTGGTGCTCCAGCTGCTGCTGGTCCTGCTGCTACAGCTACAGGAGCTGCTGCAGTTACACCAAATTCCTCTTCTATAGCTTTAACTAATTCTGCCAACTCTAATACTGTCATATTTTTAATTTCTTCTATGAACTTTAAAGTTTTTTCACTTGCCATTTTATTTACCTCCTATTATATTAAGCTTCCGCTTCTTTTTTTTCTTTTATTGAGTTTAACATGTATGCAAGGTTTCGTACTGAACCCTGTAATGCACCAAGCAACATTGCGATAAGAACTTCTCTTGATGGTAAATCTCCAAGAGCTTTAACGGCTTTGGCATCCATGAAGCCCTTTTCGATGTAACCTGCTTTTACTGTTAAAGGAGTTTTAGGATAATCCTTCTGGAATTGATTTATTGTTCTAGCAGGAGATACAACATCATCATATCCAAATACATATCCTACAGTACCTTCCAGGAATTCATTGAGTTCTTCTATTCCAAGCTCCTGTGCGGCTCTCTTGAATAGAGTATTCTTGTAAACTTTATAATCTACACCTGCTTCTCTGAATCTCTTTCGTAATTCTGTTACATCTGCAACATTTATGCCTTTATAATCAACTAACAATACTGCACTTGATTTTTCAAGTTTTTCCTTTACTTCGCTTACAATCTGCTGTTTCAGTTCTAAGTTTTTAGACATATCTACACCTCCTCATGTTGAGATTACAGGTCTTTTGAGGATACAAAAGACCTCTCCGTAGACATAGAGAGGTCATAATTTTATTTATGATCAAAACCTCGGTAGGAAATTAAGCGTAAAGCACCTACTGTCTACGGTATATATTCAATTTCAGCTAATGTTATTAAATGTTATTATTCAATAACACGGAGAGGATTGACTTTAATCCCAGGTCCCATTGTGCTTGTAAGAGTAACACTCTTAAGATAAGTTCCCTTAGCTGCTGCTGGTTTTGCCTTAATAATGGCATCCATCAAAGTCTTAAAGTTATCAGCCAGCTTTTCTGATCCAAAGGAAACTTTACCAATAGCAACATGGACAATACTTGTCTTGTCAACTCTGTATTCAACTTTACCAGCTTTGATGTCTGCAATAGCTTTTGCTACATCAAAGGTTACAGTACCAGATTTTGGATTAGGCATTAATCCTTTTGGTCCAAGAAGTTTACCTAATCTTCCAACTACACCCATCATATCCGGTGTAGCAACTACAACATCATAATCAAACCAATTCTCGCCTTGTATCTTTGCAACTAATTCTTCAGCACCAACAAAATCTGCTCCTGCTGCTTCAGCTTCTTTAGCCTTTTCACCCTTTGCAAATACTAAAACTCTGAGAGTTTTACCTGTTCCGTGGGGCAACACAACTACGCCTCTAACCTGTTGGTCTGCATGTCTGGGGTCAACACCCAGTTTAACATGAACTTCTACTGATTCATCGAATTTAGCCTTTGCTGCCTTTTGAACCAGCTCTATAGCTTCCTTTGGATCATAGAGTTTTCCTGGTTCAATAAGCTTTAAGCTTTCTTTATATTTCTTACCTCTAAACATTAATCTTTCCTCCTTGTGGTATAGCGGAAATCATATTTCCTCCCACTAAATTTTAATCTTCTACAACTACTCCCATACTTCTTGCTGTACCTGCTACCATTTTCATTGCAGCTTCTATGCTTCCTGCATTGAGATCAGGCATTTTAAGCTCAGCAATCTCTCTAACCTTATCCTTAGATATCTTTGCTACTTTGTTCTTGTTAGGTACTCCAGATCCACTTTCGATTCCAGCAGCCTTCTTAATCAAAACTGCTGCCGGAGGAGTTTTTGTGATAAAGGTAAAGGATCTGTCCTGGTATACAGTAATAACTACAGGTATGATCAATCCTGCTTGCTTTGCAGTTTTTTCATTAAACTCCTTACAAAAGCCCATAATATTAACACCATGCTGACCTAAAGCAGGACCTATTGGTGGTGCTGGTGTAGCTTTTCCTGCAGGAACCTGAAGTTTTATTAGCGCAGTCACTTTCTTGGCCATTGTTGCACCTCCTCTCACGGATAATTCTATATATAGAATTTAAGTAAGCTATTTCAGAGTCTCAATCTGGAAGAATTGCAATTCAACAGGTGTTTCTCTTCCAAACATTGAAACCAATACTTTTACCTTTTGCTTTTCATTATTTATCTCTAGTATGACTCCTACAAAGTTTTCAAAAGGCCCGGAAATAACCTTAACGCTGTCACCAACCTTGGCATCAAGTTTAACAGGAACTTTTTCAACACCCAGATTCTTTACTTCTGTATCAGTGAGAGGCACGGGTTTAGATCCAGGTCCGACAAAACCAGTCACACCCCTTGTGTTTCTAACAACATACCATGATTCATCTGTCATTATCATTTTGACAATAACATATCCTGGGAAGATCTTTTTCTGGGTGACTTTCTTTTTGCCGTTTTTTATCTCTATCTGCTCTTCAACTGGCACCCTTACTTCAAAGATAACATCCTGCATATTTCTATTTTCAACTATTTTTTCAATATTGGCTTTAACCTTATTCTCGTATCCGGAATAAGTATGAACCACATACCACTTGCCTCTTTCTTCCATCAGTAAACAGACTTCGCGTTTTATGCGAAGGTCTTTCCTCCTTCTACTATAATTCGTAGGAAAGTATAAAATCCTTGGCGTTTACTTTCCATTAAATGACTTTGTTATCTGGTTAGAAATAAATCTAATCCTTTTGCAAAAGCCAAATCAACAAGCCATAATGCCAATCCTATGATAATTATAGAAATTAAAACTACTTGTGTATGCTGTAATACTTCTTTTCTAGCAGGCCAGCTGACCTTTTTCATTTCAGCCCTTGTCTCTTTAAAGTATCTTTTGATGCTAAACTTCTTAGCTGTATCTGTCATTTTATCACACTTCCTTTACAGCCTATTTTGTTTCCTTATGAACAGTATGCTTTCTGCAGAATCTGCAATATTTGCTCATTTCCAATCTGTCAGGATCATTTTTTTTGTTTTTCATATTATTATAGTTTCTCTGCTTGCATTCACTGCATGCCAAGGTTATCTTAACTCTCATTAACGGCACCTCCTAACACTAAGGCATTAATTTATGCACGACATAATAATATAGCACAATTGGGCTACCTTAAAAATCTATCATAATTTAATTCACATGTCAATATTTTGTACTTAACTAACATTATATTTATTGTTTTATGGTTAAGTTAATAACTTCTAATATATAATGAGTATTGCCAGACAAGCGAATTTTAATACTTTAGAAAAGACCAGGTAAACCTGGTCTTTTATTTTATTATAAGCTTAAATGTATCAACCAAATTAAATAGTGAAAACTAATATAGGGGACAAACTGCTGTTACCAGGGTATCCCTTGCTGCGGAATGTCCCCGATTTAATTATTCTATTATAGATGCAACAGCACCTGCTCCTACTGTTCTTCCGCCTTCTCTTATAGCGAATCTTAATCCTTCTTCTATAGCTATTGGAGTTATTAGCTTGATTGTCATT
>NZ_JAWLCK010000065.1:0-15541 GCF_041687175.1 Lutispora sp. | reverse complement strand
TTGCTCAGGTCTTTTAGATTTTGAAGGAAAGTGTGCTTTCCTTCAAAATGGGGGATGCAAGGGGGAACTCCCCCTGCCGTCCAAGGAGGGTGCTCAGGACGCGAAGCATCCGTCGAAGGGAACCATAGGGTTCCCTAGCGAAAAAAAGTTGCGAAGCAACTTTTTCGTACCCGGGAGAAGGGAGTTAATAATATGATAGAAATCGCTTTACAAAACATAGAAAAATATTACGGTGCAAATCAGGTGCTAAAGGGAGTCGCCTTTGAAATTATTCAAGGGGAGAGAATAGGTCTTCTAGGCAAAAATGGTGCGGGGAAAACCACCCTTTTTAAGATATTAGCTGGTATGGAAGGTATCGATGAAGGAAGCAAAATAGTGAGGAAAGGGGCAACAATAGGGCTTCTTGACCAGATTCCTGATTTTCCAGAATCCTATACAGCCTATGATGTGCTTTACTCCGCCTTTGATGAACTGATGAAAATCCATAACCAAATGAGGGAACTTGAAAAGATCATGGAAAAGGAGGTTACAGATGAAGTCTTAAAAAGATATGGAAATCTTCAGCAGCTTTTTGAAGCCAAAGATGGATACTCCATAGAAGACAATATAAATCGTATTTGTATAGGTTTAAAGATAGACAATGATATGGCGGTAAAGGAGTTTAATAAATTAAGCGGCGGTGAAAAGACAAGGGTGATGCTTGGAAGGCTCATGCTGGAAAAACCGGACATACTTTTGCTAGATGAGCCTACTAATCATATGGACTTAAGCTCAATAGAATGGCTGGAGGAATTTTTAGGAGAGTACAAGGGGACCTCAATAATAATATCCCATGACAGATATTTTCTAGACAAGGTAGTAAACAGAATTGTGGAAATAGTGGACGGTAAATCTGAACTCTATGAAGGCAACTATTCTTACTATGTGAAAGAAAAGCAGCAGAGATATGAAATCCAGATGGCAAGATACAATGAGGAGCAAAAGAAAATAAGGCAGCTGGAAGAAGCGGCAAAGAGGATGCACGAATGGGCGAAGATAGCTGATAGCGAAGCTATGCACAGGAGGGCCTTCAGCATAGAAAAGAGAATTGAGAGGATGGAAAAGACCGATAAACCTATCAGTGAAAGAAATATTAACGGAGGATTCTCTCAATGTGATTTTTCAAGCAAAGATGTAATTATGGCTAAAGGCCTCAGAAAGTTCTATGGAGACAAAAAGGTTATAGAGGACTTGGATTTGCTTATTCAAAAGAATGAAAGGGCAGCAATACTGGGGGATAACGGTTCAGGGAAGTCTACACTAATTAAGATTATTACGGGGGAGATAGAGCCTGATGGAGGAACAATAAAATTAGGGGAAAGCATAACATACGCCTATCTTCCGCAGGTTGTAACCTTTGATAATCCAAAGCTAAGCATTTTGGAAACAGTGATTCATGAGTTAAATATGCAGGAAGGCCCTGCAAGAAGCCTTCTGGCAAAATATAAATTCAGGCAGGAAGATGTTCATAAAATTGTAGAGAATCTTTCCGGTGGTGAAAAGAGCAGACTGAGGCTTTGCATCATGATGCAGAAGGATGTGAATCTACTCATACTGGATGAGCCAACAAACCATTTGGACATTGTCTCAAGAGAATGGCTTGAGAGTGCACTGGAGGACTTCTCGGGCACACTGGTATTTGTATCCCATGACAGATATTTTATAAACAAGTTTGGAAACAGGATATGTGAGATAGTAGATGGGAAGATAGAAGACTACTATGGAGACTATGAAAACTATAAGGAAAGAAAAGCAATAAAGCAGCAGCAAAAGGAATCTCTTCCTGTGAGAAAAGAAAAAGTGAAGAGAGAAAAAGAAGAAAAGATCAATAAGAAGGAAGACGATACTCATAAAAAGCTGGAAGAGATTGAAAAGCAGATAAGCAGCTTTGAAGAAAAGCTAAAAGATATCAACATATCTATGGAAAACTCCAATGATGATTATGAAGCATTGAGTTCACTCTATGATGAGAAAACCACAATTGAAGAAGAACTTGAAGCTTTATATGAACAATGGGCTTCACTGAACGATGTATAGTAGTATGGCAAATGTCATGCTGCTTTTATGTATTATGAAAATCACACGATAGTCGCGTGGTTCTATAGGAGCTTTAACGATGTATTCAGACAAAAAACTCCTAATGTGTATGTTAACGGCATAATAAAATTAACCATTTTCGGCGGAGAAAATTGAGCAGGTATTATATAATATTTGATTAGTGGCTCCCCCGAAAGGGGAAATTTTTATGTTGGAGGTAGCAATGCAAACTACAATTAAAACACTGTACAAAAAAGGCATAAGCCAGTCACAAATTGCAAGAACATTAGGCATCAGTAGAAACACAGTAAGAAAAGTTATTCAAAGTGATGAGAGGGGGGAAACACAACTTACAAAGAGACCACATCCATCCATGTTGGATGAGTATCGAGAGTATATTGAAATCCAGCTAAACAAAGGCCTATCAAGACAACGTATATACCAGGATCTGGTTCGTGATTTTAATTATCAGGGGAGCTACACCACCGTTAAAGATCATGCACGTAAAATTTTAGGAAATACTCAGAAGTCATATATGGTTCTCATAGCGCTTCCTGGTGAAGAAGCACAGGTAGACTTCGGATACATTGGGACAATCAAAGTTAACGGGAAGCCTAAAAAAGCATGGGTATTCATAATGTCTCTAAGTTACTCCAGATATATGTATGCCAGTATTGTATTTGATCAATCTGTAAAATCCTTCATACAAGCACATATTGATGCATTTCATTTCTTTGGAGGAGTTCCTGAAACTGTTAAAATTGATAACCTCAAAGCAGCTGTAGTAGAAGCAGACTTTTATGAGCCTGTATTGCAACGTACCTATGCTGCTTTTGCTCCACAATATGGATTCTTTGCACAACCATGTAGAGTCTATATTCCTACAGATAAGGGCAAGGTAGAATCCAATGTTAAATATGTAAAGGATAATTGTTTCAAAGGAAGAGACTTTGAGGATATAGAAGATGCAAGAGCTTTTTTAAAGGAATGGTTATCGAATACTGCAAATAAACGCATACATGGTACTACAAAGAAGGTTCCTGCAGAGTTGTTTGAAGCGGAAGAAAAACAGAAACTCTTAAAGTTGCCTACAGAAGATTTTATCTTTTCAAAGACGACTCATGCAGTTGTTAATCCCAATTGTCATATTGCTTATGGGGGAAATTACTATTCCGTTCCTCATGCATATGTCGGAATGGAGGTCGAAATAGTTGAAATCAATAATTTGCTCAAGGTATTTTTCAAGAATGAAGAAATTGCCCTTCATAACCTCTGCCAAGGGCTGAAGGGCCAATATATAACAAATACATCACATTATCCTGAATCCAAGAATATTACATCTGAGCAGATTTTGCCAAGGTAAGAACATGAAATGAGGCAGATTGGTACTTATGCACTGGAATTTTCTATGCCTTTTGCCGTAAAGAAATATCGGGTAAGTTCATTCATCATAATATTTCTGGAGTTTTGGCCCTTAGAAAAAAATATGAAAACAATGTAATTGATCAGGCATGTCGTAGAGCCCTTTACTACAACTCAATTACTTATGGTACAGTAAAGAAAATATGTGAAAAAGGTCTTATCGCGTTACCAGTGGAAGATAAAAATGATGATATTGTTACTAATGAGCCAACAGAAATAACCAGAGATTTATCTCAGTATGCCCAGATGACGGTTTTGGGGGTGAGCGGAGATGAATGATGCACTCCAAGGTAAACTTAAGAAACTTCATTTTTCAGGAATTATTAAGACAGCAGATATGCGAATAGAGCAGGCCATACGAGAGAAGCTGTCATATCAGGAATTTCTAGAAATCTTGATAAATGACGAATTGCTTAACCGAGCAAATAAGGGAAATCACAGGCGTTTACAGAAAGCAAAGTTTCCGCAGCACAAAACAATAGAAGAATTTAATTTCAGCTATCAACCAAGTATAAACCGTCAAACTATTTATCAGCTAAGCACTTGCGAATTCATAAGAAAGAAGGAAAATATTGCATTTATCGGACCTCCTGGAACTGGTAAAACTCACTTAGCAATTGCGATTGGAGTCAAGGCTGTTACACAAGGGTATAATGTACTTTTTGTAACCATGAATGACATGTTGGAAGATTTGTATATGTCGCGAGCAGATAATTCATTTCAGCAACGACTAAGAAAATACGCACAACCTGATCTGCTCATTGTGGACGAGCTTGGACTCCGCAAATTGAATCAAACAAGTGTTGACGACTTTTATGAAGTAATTGCTAAACGATATGAACAACGTTCTACCATAATCACTTCCAACAAAACATTTGAGGAGTGGGGTAAAATTCTATTTGATCCGGTTCTAGCTACAGCTATCTTAGACAGGTTTGTCCATCACTGTAATTTCATTGTGATTAATGGGGACAGTTATCGAATGAGAGAACGTGAAGGTTTTACAGCTCATACAAATAAGCGTGAAAAGCTTGGAAAATTAGTAACTTCAGAAAACACTGCAGATGATACCGTGGATGATGATATTGGGTCTATAGACTAACTAGAATAACTGAACATAAAAACTAAAGTGAGATCAGTCTCCGCCCGAAACTGCTCTCACTTTTCCGCCCATAAAATAATATATCTTAACTTATTTAGCTGCTCAAATTTCTCCGCCTTTTTTGCACATTTTTTAGGTTCTCTCTCACTTTTGGTGATTCAAGTTAGATAACACTATGTAAAATATCTAGATATATATTCCAGTTTATTTATGCATAAAGTATCTTTGTCCTTAATAGATTGAAGCTGCATCTGCCATAGCTTATACGCTTAATAACTTTTACTTTATTAACGATTCCCTCAAGTAGTCCATTGGTGTATTTTGAATTCATACTATTCTTTACAGTTTCTATATCTTTGCTGATCCCATTAATATAACTATCTAGTTCTTGTATCTTAAAGCTTCCGGCTCTTATAATCCAATCTTCTAAACTTAAATTATTGTATTCTTCAAATAGATTTTTGAAATCATTTATAAGCACATTTAGTTCTTTTATCTCTGAATATTTACTCCATATTTTTCTTAAGCTTTCTGTTTCGGCTTCAGTTAGGTTATCTGTGTTTTTGCATATGCATTTTATCAAATAGTTTCTATTAATAGTTTGATGATTAGGTTTTAGTTCGATCTTTCCATTTACCGTTTCCTTTTTAATGTTGTTTCTGCTCATATATCCTGATAGAGAAGATTTAGAGCCATCATATCCTTTATCTTTTAGAACTTTTAATATCTCTTGATGTGATTTGCATTGTTTTACTAGATCAGTAATTAAATCTTTATATTGATCTAACTTACTGCCATGTTTTATTTTTTTAGCATAATAAACGAATTCATCCATCTTTATATATTTTTTTATTGTATTACGAGACATTGAATATTCCTTGGATAGTTGCAAGATACTAGTACCTTCTCTATGTCTTGATTTTATTTCATTGATAAGTCTCTGCTTAAATTCAATTTTTTGCTGTCTCAATATTTCATAGCTAGTTTCTCTGGTAGAAGTATCACTGCATAATTCTTTTATATTGTTGTTCACATTATTTTCATCAATAGTTGCATTATCATTTATGGGGATATTAATAGGATAACTTCTTTTTATATAAGAACCTACGGCTTCTAATAAGTTCTTAATAATATGAAACTTATCAGATACTTGTATGGCTCTAGGTACAGTTTCTGTGATTGCTGCAGCATATGATTGTGAACCATCTCGGCTTACTACCCTGATATTAGGATATTGCTCTAACCATTTATTCAATTCTTCTTTTGTTCTGCGGCTTGACCCCCTAATTATGGAGATTATGCAGCAAATGCTTTAGCATTTACATCCTTTCTCATAAATGCTTCATGAAATTTATTTGGAGACATATATTTTATGCTTCCATGCCTTCTGCGATTATTATAATAATTCATATATTCAGTTATTATTTTGTATGCCTCCTTAAAACTGTTCCATTCATTGCGACTGTAACATTCATCTTCCAATATTGAATGAAATGATTCTATGTGTGCATTCATATTAGGAGTTTTTACTGGTATCCTTTGATGAATTAAATTATTACTGTTGCAGAATTCTTCAAATTCTTTAGATACAAATTGAGGACCATTGTCTGTCCTTATTTTAGGTGTCCTTAAGCCATCATATATGTTGCGTTTTCTTAAACTATTTCTCAATACATTACAAGCATCAGAAGCTTTACAAGATAAACCTATATGATAGTCTATAATGCTTCTGTCAAATACATCTATTAGAGATAGTTGAAAGAAGAATTTATCTTCTCCGCTTATATATCCGTATTTTATATCCATTTCCCAAAGCTCATTGGGAGCTGATATGGTTTCTTTCTTAGCTAAATGCTTAGAACTCTTTTCACTTATTCTTCTTTGAGGTCTTAGTATATCTAATTTTTTGCACAGCCTATATACTTTTTTATGATTGATAATTAGATCATAATCTTCTCTAAGGCATATTGTTAGTTTACGATAACCATAGGGAAAACCATCTCCACATATTAAATTGCATAACCACTCCTTTATTTGTTCATCAGATACTTTTTTACCGGTTTTTGTATATGAATAACCAGGTTTAGGCCTTCCAGTATCTTTATTAAATACTGCAATATTATGAGTTCTATTAGATTTTGATTGTCTTTTTATGTATTCATAATAGGTGGATGCAGAAATGCCGACAAAGCCTAGTACTAAAGATATCTCATAACCTTTATTTATCCACCTTAATGCAATTGCAACCTTGTCGGCTACTTGGGGTTTACTCTGTCTCTTAATTCTCTAAGTATTAGCAGCTCTAACTCTTTTTCTGCAACAAGCTTTTTTAATCTATCATTTTCTGTGCTTACAACATTAAGCCTATGTTCTAATTCTTTTACTTTATTGTCTTTATCTTTAGGAAGTGGAGTGACTGAACCTCTTTTCTTATAAGCTTTTATCCAACCATATATAGTAGTTTTAGATATATCATGGCACCTTGCAACAAGGGAAATATTACCTACTTCTTGACATTCTTTTATTACTTGTTCCTTTAACTTATCATCATAGTGTTTCATTTTGGATCAACCCCCTATATTCATTTTACTAAATTCGTATGGTTTCTCCAATTATATTAGGGGGCTAAATAGTTCTGCTCATCAGTACATCAATTATTTCTTTAGTGTCAAGGTTGCATATGATAGTACCATATAGATTCCCTTTCTTTAAAGCAAAGTCATCTATTCCAATGTTTATTATATCTTTTGAATTTAAAACTGGACGCTGTGGTAACTTATTAATAATTCTGAGAACAGTGTGATTAGTAAGCTTTACACCTAATAGATTTACTATTTCTGAAACTTTCATTGCACTTGTTGTAAGAGCTAGCAGAGTTATAAACTCAATTAGCTTATTGCTCTTTCTGCCATATGGCGATACGAAATCTAATCTCTCAGTAAATATTTTCTGGCTGCATCCGCTATTATTGCATTTGAATTTTCTTACTATAAGTAGTATCTCTCTAGGGATTCCATCAAAGGAACCATCAATAATCTTTCTAGTATATCTGGAATGCTTAGCTGTGGAGGTAACACCACAACTTGGACATTTACAAGAGCTTTTGTTGCTAATTGCAATAATATTTACTTTATCAGTAGTTTCTTTTTTGAATAGTATAGTGTATTCTTCCATTGTTTCGACTTAGCTACCTTTCCCTTATTAGATAGAATAATTATAAGGGATTAGTGATAGTTATTCACCCGTAAATACTTACCACCAAAAGTGAGAGAGAACCATTTTTTATTGACAACAATAATGTGTATAATAAACACGTGACCTGCCAGTTACGTAAATAAAAACACATTAGGAGGACAGTAAAATGCCTGAGCAAAATACTGACGTTAAAAGTTTAGCGCATAATAAATGGAACTGCAAATATCATGTGGTATTTGCACAAAAGTATCGCAGAAAAGTATTCTTTAATGAAAAAAGAGAAGATATCAGAGAAATAATAAGAATGTTGTGTCAATGGAAAGGTGTAGAAATTATCTAGGGAGAAATATGTCCAAATCATATACATCTTCTTCTTAGTATCCCGCCCAAAATTAGGATTTCGGGATTTATGGGATATCTAAAAGGGAAAAGTAGTCTTATGATATTCCAGGAATATGGAAATATGAAATTTGCGTACCGAAACCGCGAATTTTGGTGTAAGGGATACTATGTCGATACTGTAGGCAAGAACACTGCAACGATAATAAGTTACATAGCCAACCAGCTAAAGCTAGATCAAGAAATGGATCAATTGAATATATTTGATCCAAGAGTTCCGTTTACGGGTAGCAAGTAAACTACGCGTGGCTGGCAGGCTAACCATAAAGCGCACTTGTGCGCAGCTAGTAGTATTAGGGTTATGCCCGAAAATGAAAATCCACCCGCATAGTGAAGAGAACCCCTTTCGTTAGACAAAACAAAGTCTAATGAAAGGGGTTCTCTTCACTATGCGGGTGGATGATTATTCAATCATATTACAGAATTAGAGATAATATGTAGTAATAACCAATATTATATGGTATATTTATTGTAATAAGTAAAAGCATGGTAAATAATATGTGTTAATAAAGCAAAATAGGACAAGCTATACCGAAAAGATATTAAAAAGAATATTTCCTAGGCTAATTTCAAAAAAAGTAGTAATTTCGTAGTTCTCGACATTTTTATTCAATATACCTACGAGATGGAGGGATTAATTTAACATATATTAGAATATATAAGTTAATAAACAACAGAAATTTATACTCGTTAACTAAAAAATATAAATATTGATAGTCTGCTTGATGCAATGCCGAGAAAGAATAACAAGGACTTGTATATATTAAGGGCAGCAACATATACCGCAAGATATCAATAGGTAATATTTACAAAAACCAGCAATACTATAATTAAAATATTAGGCAATCCAAGCTGGAGTTCAAATAGTTATTTAGAAAGATAACCTTTTTACTAGCTAATTTAGATGAATGTATAGATATATAGTGTTTAAATTATTAATTGTAAGAATTTGCGATTACTATTTGTTGAATTAATATTTAGTGTTGTGCATTAAATAGTAAAAAATTGTATTACCAAATTCATGGTAAAACAAAAGCATAAGTTGACCGTTTGTGGTAGTTTATAGTTGTCCAAAACAATAAACAAATTACGGAGGTCGAAACTTATGCCTGAGATAATAATAGAACAAAACCAGAACATCAGCAACTATATAAATGTGCTACAATTGCCTTATTCTGCTGCTTTGAATAACCATATGATAAATATGGTCTCGGGCATAATCACTGCAGAAGGCAATAAAACTATCTCTGCCATCTACAGAAAACTTACTTCCAATAGAGATAGAAGCACTGGCTCAAGATTCTTGAGCGAATACAAATGGAACAACGAGTATGTGGATTACAAAAGAGTTTCACACTCGATTCATACTATCCGCAAGAATATCGATGAGAATCAGGTTGGTTTTCTAATTGTAGATGACTCTTTGAGTAAAAAGGATAATTCTACAAAAAAGATTGAAGGCCTTGATTATCATCATTCTCACAGTGACGGTAAAACTATGTGGTCACACTGTATCGTTAGTTCTCATTACAAGGTTGCTAATTATTCGCTGCCACTTAATTTCAAGCTTTATCTCAGGAAGCAGTTTTATGGTTCAAAAGCCAAAAGGCATTTTAAAAACAAACACGAGATTGCCATGCAATTAGTTGACGAGTTCACTCCAGTTACCAAAACAAATTATTTGCTGGTAGATGCTTGGTATACCTCAGGAAAGCTGATGCTACATTCACTCAAAAGAGGATATCACACTATTGGAAGAATCAAATCCAATCGTGTAATTTATTCTTTTGGCCTAAAAGCAAGTGTCAAAGAGTTCTCGACCCATATACATAAGAACGAAACCTGCCCAGTTACAGTAGGGGACAACAAGTATTATGTCTATAGGTATGAAGGTAAAATCAATGACATTGAACTCTTCAGAGCATCCAAAGGTAAAGTATTAGGTTTAAAGACCATAGGAGATACAATAGGGTACTTCCGTCAACAATACATGGTTGAAATTGTTAAAATTGCATACTCTTGTGCAACTAAAGGGCTAAGCGTAAGCTCAATGATTACCAAGTTAGGGCTTGCTGCTTAAAATTTTCCTTTTTACTGCACATGTCTAATCTGTAAGTTAAGTTGCATTCCATTAAATCTATAAAGCGGATGAAAACCTCATATGGGATATCTCTTGGGTACTTTATTCCATAAGATTCAATTATACGGAAGAACACTTTTAAACGAAATAGTTTTGTATTAATTATATTGATACTTTGTTCCTTATCAATGAGCCATTTCCTATATATTTTCATAGTTACTTGGAATGCGCTGCTAACAAGATGTTTAGTTAGATAACTATAATACCTACTAAACTTCCCTGTATCTTTGAAGTCCAGAAGAGCTATCAAAGGATTTGATACTGTTCGTTCTTTACTGTCTTTGGGATTTTTGAATTACTGATGCCATATTTGTCATCATCAAAAGCATTAAGAGTCTCGTCAGCAATATGAGTTGTTTTTTTACTAATAGCATAATTCATTACCTGCCGCCAAATTCGAGTATAATTACTAACCGTAATAGGGAAGTGCCTCTTTGATGATAAATAGGATCCGGCTGTGTTAATAATAGCATCAGAATCATGAGTTGAAATGGTGATCGTATTTTTGCCTTCTTTTTAGAGACAGTATATAATTCGGTACATTTTATAGAAAGTATATTTTGAGAAAAGCTGTATAATAAGTAAGCTTGGAAGATAAACTTTCGATAATATTATTCCTTCGATAAGCAATATTATTGAAAGCTTTTCATAATATTGCGTCCATAAACACAAAGGGATAGATAGTTTCTAATGATCTGCTTTTTCACTCTTGTACCATAGGTAATATTCTTTTGGTAATTTTACTGAATATCTCTGTTGATACTTCTATGCCTTATATATCTTGAATTTTAGCAAAAATATCCCTGGTTGTCATACCCAAAGAATAAAGTGCTAATATCTTCCCCTTAATCCCAGTAACATTTCTTTGATACTTTGGTATTATCTGAGGCCCAAATTCTCCGTTACGATTTCTAGGAATGTTTAGTTCAATATCTCCTAATTGTGACTTGACAGTCTTTTTGGAATATCTACTTCTGCTGTTTTCAGTGGCTTTCATTTGCTTTGTATCATATTTGCTATAGCCTAGTTTTTCAACAAGTTCTACTTCTAATGCTTCTTGCAGCACTTACCGAAATATTTCCTATAATGTAGCTAAAATGTCATCGGGGTTATTAAAGTTTTTCTCTCGAATTTATTCTCTAAATACTTCTTTAGGTAATGTTGACATAATATAAATCTCCTCCTTAGCTTTATATCAAGATTTTCGCCAAGAAGGAGATTTTTAATTCTGTTTACACAAAATTTTTTACAGGTTCGATTTTAAGACAAACAAAATGAGTAAATATATTTTGCTCTTAAAATAAGAAAGAGTAAGTATTTATAGAGAATTGCTACCCCAACAATTGAATTAGATGAATTTTACTCATTCATTGTGTAACAACCCTTCTTTCCATGCTAATAACAATGCTCCATAATCTGGTTCCCTATCTCCCATTGTTACATGAATCTCTGGTGTGCTATGTTTTAGCTCAGCAATAATAATATTTCTAATAACTTCTGATTTTGTTAATATGCTTCCTGACAATGCCAAAGGAAATCTATCTAAATTCATCTTCTTACTTAGTGCATAAACCATATTACACAAGTTATGGGCTGCATTTTTCACAATATCATTAGCAATATTGTCACTATTTGCCATTTTAAGGACTATGGGAGCTAGCTCAGCAATATGATGTTTTTGAGTTTTAGGATCGTAAATGTATGCCATTAGTTCTTCCAAACTATTAATACACAATTTATCCATTATAGCTATAGTAAGGCTTGTGTTTGGAATAATTCCATCAATGCTTCTTGCCACAGCATTGAGTGCATCTCTAGCTATTGAGTATCCACTACCTTCATCGCCTATAATATGACCCCATCCCCCAACATGAACATGAGTACCATCCTTGCTTATTCCATATGCTATTGAGCCTGTGCCGCTTAAAAGAACTGCTCCCTCAATTTTTCTGTTTGCTCCAACAAGAGCAACATAGGCATCATTGTATATGAGTAATTTATTACAATATCCTAACTCATTCATTATATTTTTATAAATCATTTCATCTCTCTTGTTGTTTATGCCAGCACAACCCATACAGATGCATTTGATATTTTCATATGTAATTTTATATTCATTTTTACAATAATGTAATAAATTATTAAAACTTTCTTTTACTCTATCAACACCTATAGAATAATAATTTGCTGGACCGCATTTTATAGCTCCTATAACTCTTTTCTTCTCATCACCTATTAATGCTTTTAGATTTGTTCCGCCACCGTCTATTCCTATATATATTTTCAAATTCAATACCTCACTTTACATATAAAGTATATTTCTCTTACTGGAAATTTTTTTATACTTTCTTGTGTTAGACCTCTTTGGATGGATTACCCGATTCATAGAGTATTTATTCATTAAGGTAAGCCTACATGATTAGGATGGTTGAGATCAGCTTAAGGTTGATTTCTTGTTTTACATGCAAGGTTTCTTACTTACTATTAAAGGGATAGAGACTTTAAGTCAATTAATTTTGACTCTGTAAAGTTAACATGAAAAACTAGCACAATGTTTCATAGAATAGCTCAAAATTCCGCAAACAGGTTTATAACTTCTGCACTATGGATAGTCAAGGGTAAAATGAACAGGCTAACGCCTGCCCTATGACAATCCATAGTGCAGAAGTTGAGGAGTAACTAAGCGGAATTTAGGCTACAAGCAAAAACTTCCGTTTTTCTTTAGCAGACAGTTTCAAACCAGCCACTTGAGCCGGTGTAAGGCCATCAAGCGATGAATGTGGCCTGACAAAGTTAAAAAAGAACACAAACATACTGATCAGGTTGTTGGCTGATGCAAAGGAGTTAAACCCCTGCTTTGTCTTGTACCAAGCCTTAAACTGATGATGGAAGGATTCGATGAGGTTGTTTGATATGTCATCCTTGAATGATTGAACCCTTATATGTTTCACATCGTCAAATACGGACTTTACAGGCACCTTATAGGCGCTGTAACGGTCTGAAACGATTGATCCTGGCTTGCCAAGCATCTTAACTGACTCCAGTAGTGAAAAAGCTTGTGGAGAGTCACGATGAGGTGACAAGTGATAGCCTAATATGAATCTGGTTTCAGAATCAATGATGAACCAAATGTAATGCTTAACACCATTGATTTTAATCACAGTCTCGTCAGTATGCCACTCGTCAGAGTCAAAATTGAGAGCAGGCATGAGCTGTAGGCTGAAGTTTTGGAACATGGGGGCAAACTTTTTACACCAGTCGCTGATGGTAGTATGAGAAACCTTGACATTGAATGCTACTTGAAATATTAAAGCGATGTTTCTAAAGGAGTTCTTACCGAGGTAGAACATTGAAAGTGCAGTGATGATCAGATGCACGGATATCTCATACGCTTGAAGTCAGTTTTACCAAACAGGTTTGACATGGAAGCCGGACTTACGGAAGTATGCTTGGCAACAAAGAACGAATGATTGCAAGACTTATCACAGCAGCGATAGTTGGTATAATGTTTGTAGTCATGATGGATGAAGGATGCCTTGCCGCAAACTGGGCATCTGGGGTAGTTATGCACCTTTCTGACAGTAGGTCGGTCAGGTGCGAACTGGTGGTTGCAGTTACGGCAGAGATACTTCTGATAACCATCTTTATCTTTGCCGAAACGATAAAACGAATGAGAATTGTTGCATTTAGGACATTTTAATGATACAATTTTCTGCATGAGGACTTGCTCCTTTCTGGGAGGTAAATTGTTTTTAGCAGAAACATTGTACCAGAAAGTGTGGCAGGTCCTCAATTTTCATTTAACTTTACAAAACGTTAATTTTTAAAAGGAGGTGTTTTTATGTAATTTTAGATCCATTGCAGAAATTAATATGAGAAATTTTTTCAGTGACATGTCTATCCTTTCTTCATCTAATGAAATCGTTGCTCGTATGAAAACTTAACTCGATTCCAACTACGATGTTGAAAGATCTATTGATTTAGCGAAAAAATGGAAAAAACTTTGATTATAGATCCTTCGTAGTTATGGAATTCATCGGGCACTATCAAAAAATCCTTTTTCATTCACTTACTAAAGCTAGATTTTATGTTCCCATCATAAACCCTATAAAAAATAATTCTATAAAAAATATTGAAATTAGAAAAGCGAAAAAAGATAATGTGGATGTCCGAAAGGCTAAATTGTTCTATAGGTTCTAGGAACTCAAAACTAATAATATCCATAACGAGAATATTAAATACTTGAGGGGCTTCTGTCGCTAGTACTATAATTTTAATGACGAACTTATTGTCAAAAATATAGACTAATTGATATAGTTGATCAGCCGGTGCTTAACTTCAAGAATATATTCCCTAATATATTTTCTGAATTATCCATAGCTATTTAGAAGATTATCCTACACCAGCAAACATTATCATGGTTGACAGAGATATGCTGATTTCATTGATTCTGAAAAGCTCCAATAGAAGCCTTAGATGGTCAAGTATAAAAGTATGAATTACTGAATTTAATCAGCATAAGACTTTTCTCCTTTAAGCGTTAATAATCCTTCTAATGTTGCTATGATTGGTGTATATATTTCCATGATAAAACAATGGAGGAAAATTTTAAGAAAATTCTTAAAACTATACGACAGCTTATTACCAATAACATGTCAAAAGATATACCAGTATTATCATTAACTCTTGGACTTCTGAAAGGCATTCCAATGATAGATCTTCTGACAGTTGGTACAATTCTTGTAGAAATCAAATACTTCTCGACATTAAAAAAGTTAGAAAAGCTGGCTGCTTATTACGAGACTAATACATCTTTTACGCAGCCTGGACAATTATATCGATATTCGCAACAAAACATCTAAAAGGGCCAAATGTTCAGTTTTCAAGGTTCTAATTATTTTTAACCACCGATTAAATTATATCTACTTACTATAGGTGGCTTATTTGTATACCATTTTTTAACCTCAAAAATACTAAAAATGTAACTTAAATTATGATTGACTTTTGTTAGCTAATCTACCTACATTACTTATTACAAGAATTATTATTTGATTCTGAAAAATCAAAAATATAATAATATTATACAAGCTTTGATAATATTATACAAGCCTTAGATTTATGTCAATATCTTAGACACAAAGTTGAACTTTTTATACAATTTTCTTAGATAAGTCCTCATATTTTGATAAATAATATATTAAATGCTG
>NZ_JAWLCK010000064.1:0-15571 GCF_041687175.1 Lutispora sp. | reverse complement strand
AAACAATATAAAAGCCTATGATTGTTCCCGATCACAGGCTTTATCTACACGATTGCAAATCTATACTCTTGCTCTCAAATTTCGAGACTAATTCTACTCCGTCTTATTATCTATTGTGCCATTTTCAGAAATATTTGCTAACTCATTAGCCATCGTAGCGAAGCCCTGGCTGGTTTGTGCCATTGCTTGAATCGATTGTTCCTGGGTTTCTACTGTCTTATCAATAACTCCTATTTTTTCATTAACAAGAGAGATGGAGTCCTGTATTTTATCTAGTAATGTTTTAATATTCTTAACTGAGTCGGCGCTTTCAACAGCCAGCTTCCTGACTTCTTGTGCCACAACACCAAAACCCCTGCCTACTTCACCGACACGAGCTGATTCAATAGCAGCATTGAGTCCTAGCAGGTTTGTCTGGTTGGCCACATTTCGAATAAAAGCAACTATTTCATCAGTTTGTTTAATTGTATTCACTAGATCACCACTCAGTTGCCCAAGCTCTCTGCAAATACCAGCCAACTCTTGTGCCCCTGCCGCTATTTCTTCCATACTGGCGGTGAATTCTTCAGTGGATGTGGCTAAGTCATAAGAAATGGTCCTGATTTTTTCTTGTTTAGTAATAGCTTGAGTTGTGATAATACAACCAATTGTATCCTCACCTTCTTTTATAGGATGGGCACAGGCTATATATGGAATTCCAAAAGCTGACTGTTCTTTCGTAATCGTTGCGATAACCTTTTCACCTGACTTCATGCATTTTTCGCTTACTTGTCCTTTCATAGGTTCACCGGCTCTGACTCCAAGATCAAAAGATTGGCCAGGTACATAAGCTGTGTAGTAACCTTCTTTAATTACTGATATCCCTATATCTTCAATAACAATATCATTAAGATATGGAGCTACTTCAGTAAACAGTTGTAAGATTTCTTCTCCTGAATGCTGTTTCATAATTTTCGCCTCACTTATTTAATTTTGTATATTACCTTACTATGAACACAGTTTGCATATTTTATGTTCGAACAATATGGCAATTGAACGGGTAATTTATACAATATTCAAACTATTTATAAATTTCTACATACATGTCAATTTTCCTGCTTTTTTGACATAAATAACATTATGAAATATAAATTTTAAAAGCATAAAACTGATATATACAAAGGAGTAGTGATTTTCTAAATCAATACCTACCCAATATGCATATATTATTCATATAACAAAAAATGCACATAAAAAACCCTCTGCTGACATTGAATCAACAGAGGTTTTTTTATGAAATCTATTCATGAAAATCTGTAGTTTTTTGCCGGATTAGCATATTCTGCAGACTATCCCGGGACTGACCTAATGTGTTTGAACTCTGGCGCTTTTGAGCCTCAATATAGGTTCTTAGCTCTGCTTTCAATATCCTATCTTCGGTCTGAGCATAAACCTTTAATGCAGAGTCAACTCCCGCCGGACCTGATTGATATAGAATATCAACATCAAAGTCTTCCAATGTTCCTGAAAGATATCTATCAGCATTATATCTGGCAACAAAACCGTCTGGGTTAAGCAAGCTAAGAGCGCAAATCATCAAAGCAGCAGTAATGACCGAAAGCCTCATAATTGAAAATCGCCATTTTTGTAATGCTATCACGCCACCGAAAACAATAGTGAGAAAAACCATGAACATGCATGGCAACAACCTACGTATAGAAAGTCCATAAGCCCCAATATACAGTGCCATTTTGCTGAAAGCTGTTGCAATAAGCAGCAAAGTCAGCAATGAAAGCAGACAATTAAATATTTTTAAAATGGAGTTCTCTGCTTTAGGGTTTTTGCAAAGAAGGTTTGCCAGTATCAGTAAGGATAGATTGATGGCTGCAATCTGGCACAACTCAAAAAATCCACTACGGGCATATTCAGAATATATCTGCCATCCCTCTGGCCTCTGCCCCACAAATGCCGAGAAAAAGTAAGGCACTTGGCTTCCTATAAACACTAAATATAAACCGCATATCACACCAAGAGTTGTATAAACAGTTGTGGAGGTTAGTACACGCATGGATTGGGCAGTATATTCAAGACCCTCTTTTTTAAACGCTTGACAGTTTCTTTTGTGTGCACACCCCGCCACCAGTCCAAATATATATGCTGATATTGGTATTGCAAGAATTATATTAATTATTATATCCATAAACTGGTTTTGTACCCATAGATAATATTCATGGATTCCCCTTGCTATTCTGGAGAAACCACCACTGTCCGCTCTCATGAGCAATGGTAACACCATGCCCACAACCAACAATGCCAACAACAATCCCAGTGCAATGGATGAAACCTGCTTCCCCCAGCTTCTTTTTATATGCTTGGATGTAGATAGACTTTTAAATTGGCAGCCAAAGTTCTTAAAAGGTATACCGAACAAAGCGTTGATTCCATCAAGTATAAGGTAATTGCTTGTTTTGCCCAGTATTTGCTGTTCTGTGGCGCAAATAACATAGTAAACGGCTGAACAGAACAAAAACAAATTTCTCCATGGTTCCAACCCATTGTTTGCATAAAGTGAATAGCTGACTCCAGTAAGCAGAACCACTGCAAGCCAAAAATAACCAGTTCGGGGAATCTCCACTCCCTTTTTTATAAGATACATTGTAATTGCGAAGCAGTAGCCAATAGTAAATACCGTAACTCCCCACCCTTGCCATAATGAAAACATTATCCATCGGGCAAAGAAGAATCCCAATACAAGTGTAATTAAGGCAAAAATGCTATCCTTACGATCTGCTTCAAAGGGCTCTTTAATCTTATGCATAGGTTGTGCTCCTTCTGCTACAGCCTTAGATACATTATTTATAAATGATTCTTTATTATCAATTGAGAAACTCTCGTTCATGTTTCCTACCTCCATGTTTAGCCTTCCTTATATTCCAGAATATCGCCTGGCTGGCAATCAAGAGCTTTACATATTGCCTCCAGTGTAGAAAATCGTATTGCTTTAGCCTTACCGGTCTTCAGTATGGAGAGATTGGCCTGACTTATACCAATTCTTTCAGCCAGTTCGCCTGATGACATTTTCCTCTTTGCCATCATTACATCCAAATTCACTATAATTGGCATATCAATCCTTCCCCCTTCATATGGTGTATTCCGACTCGTTTTTTAGTTCCACTGCCTGGGCAATTATATTTTTGATAACACGCACAATCAGTCCCATAAATGCGGCAGCAACAGCCACAAATATCCAAGGAAAGTAATATGGCGTTGAGGCAAAGCATATAATTGCTCCTGCGAAGCAGCACCAGGAAATCCGTCTCAGGTACTCCACATTAGCTGAAATAAATACCTCCTCATGCTCAATACTATGCAGCAAGCGATAAAGACAATATAGCAACACCGCTGCCGGAATGCTTCCAGAATAGATGGTTGATAGGAAGAAATTCTCCTTTCCGACTAAATCAGCTCGTGAGAAATCCAGAAACCTGTTTACAATCCATGGTGCCGATAAAGCAATACCAATTAGCATAGCTGAGAATGCCAGAACGCAAAACTTACTTAGAGTAATGGATTTTTTATCATTCCACATAGAATCATCCTCCAAAATGTAATGGTAAATTCTCTTTTATTGATTGTAGTATAGCATATGCTTTATTGAATTACAATATTATTTTATCGTTTATCGATATTATTTTTATGTTTATTATTATATTTTTTATGTTTTTTATAATACTTAGAAAAGCATCGGTTAATTGTAAAGCGAGATGACACTTTATAAAACGAAATGCAATTAAGGGTTGAAAGATGTATTTTCAAAATAATGAGAACCAAGTCGGCTCAAAGCCTCTTGGTTCTCATTATCAGTTGTCACTTTAGTTAAAATATAGGTTTTGTTCTTGAATTAATTAAAATGCTTCCAATATGCAAGTATTATTTCCTCAATATCCGAATCTTCCGTAATTGCGCTATTTGTCACAACCCTATCTGATTTATCAAAATCGAAAATCATAACAGCTTCATTCCCCTGCGTGGAACCAACCTTCTAATACTTCATTACTATGTCTGCTTATAGCTTCCTTGAATTTTGGTTTGTACACTTCAAATGCAGTCTTTGCATTATCACCGACCTTGATACCTAGATCGGTTTGGAAATTGGGACTTGCAGATACAACTCTTATAACTTTTCCTGATGTTTTTCCAAAGCTTACTACTATACCTTTTTCATAACTCCAAATAACTATATCCTCACCTATAATTCCTCCGTTATCTATTTCAATAGATTCGGTGTAATCATTGCCTAGTACACTGATAACTTTCTGGGGAGAATCTCCAAGAGATACCCCTCCTAAGCCAAGACCTGTTACAAAGTTGTTTTGATTTGGAGCTTCTGTGCTTATTGAGTCTGCAGGTGCAGATACTCCTTTATCATTGGTATCTATTGGATTAGTTGATTCCTTTGAATCACTATATTTGAATAATTGAGAAGCCAAGCACAGTAACAATGCAACGACCACAATAGGAATTAATATCTTTTTTCTCACTAATTTTGCCTCCTTTTATATGCTTATATAAAATTAGACTCTATAATAAAAAATTTGTTCAAAAAAACCCCTTGCAAATTAAGGGGTTTTTTGAACAAATTAAGCCATTATTTCTTTAATAAGGCATTTGCAATAAGCTTATCAAATTTCCTTATGTCCACGCCCTTTTGTAAATTAATCTTGATATGTCCTGCTCTTGTCCATAGCTCTACTTCAGCATTAAGATCCAAAAACTTTCCAGCATTCTCTGTAGACCACATATTTATGGATGAATAGGGTAAAGAGTATATTTCCACTTTCTTACCAGTAATACCTTGGGCATCTCTCACTATCAGTCTTTTGTTTGTAAATATTGCACTGTCTCTAAATGTTTTATAAGCAGCAACTGCTTCTTCACCTTCTACTAGCAGATCCTGCACATCATTTGGTATAGGACATTCAGCTACAAATGTCCATGTAAGAATATTGGCTATTTCTGCCACGATACCACCTCCTAACTCTCAAAAATATTATACTCTTTCATATGATATCCATTTATTCTCCTTCTATTTCATATCCCTTTTTAGCAAATTCCTCTTTTATCTTATCCAATGTTGCATTTTTCATAGCTACACTTTATGCTATGTTTTAATACTATATCATCCAGGCGTTTACAGAAATAATCACGCTTTTCAATCTAAATCTATATTTTTTAAAATACTAATATTTATGACGTTTATAAGTGTAGCCGTGCATGCTCCAATAACGGCGTACATACTCCCGAAAAGTATACACATAACACATGCAGTGCTCTGGTGCACGCAGTGTAAAGCAGTAGTCTTTCCTCTTCACAGCAGTAATTCCCATTTCCAGCATTATAGATAAGCACCACATCGAATTCAAGGCCTTTAGCAAGATAAGCCGGTATTACCACAGCATCATTCATATATTCTTCATCCTCACTGATTATGGCCTTGACTTGAAGTTTATCCTTTAAGTAATCATATACTTCATTTGCTTCCTTTTTAGTTCTTGTTATAATACCAATGGATTTATATCCTTTATCCTTGTACACTTTTATATCTTCACAAATTCTTTTTTTAATGTCCTCCTCTTTACTAAAACCAAGTACTATAGGTTTGTCTCCAGATCTTTCAACGAATTCTTCAGTAGCTTCCCTCTTCAGAATCATTCTCGTAAATTTTGCGATCTCCATTGTGGATCTATAGCTTTTCGTTAAATTCATGATACATGTATTATGTTTAGGAAAAATGTGGGAAATATTATTGTAATCACCAACATTCATATATGGGTTTATAGACTGATTGAGATCGCCCAGCATAGTTATGTTTGCATGGCTAAATAGCTGATAGAAAACTTCATATTGAAGTAGCGTATAGTCCTGTGCTTCATCTATGATTACATATTTTATTTCCGATGTTCCAGGCAGATCTCCCAAAGCTCCCTTGAGATATAACAATGGAATCTGATCCTCATAGTAAAGCTGTCCTGCATTGAGATTTTCCAGAGTATACTTTTTAATCTCATCTATCATACCTTCACTTTTAGAATTTCCACAAAAAAACTCCAGCTCTTCAATAAACTCCTTATAGATATCAACTAAATCAAACTTGCTGATCCTTTCTACTTCAGCATAGATATCCTTCATTTCATCCCTTACACGAGATTTAGCACTTCTACTTATTTCTGCTTTACTCATATAGGAACCAGTATTGATAAGTTCACTGGAAACTTCTTTTATTCTTTCCTCTTCGTAGGGTTTCAGTAGGAATAAAACTCTTTCCCCTATCTTTTCTAACCTCTTTTTTAATGGAAGCTTGAAATAATCTTTGTAATAAAGTTCCTTCAGCTCATCAGCGGAGATTATCATTTTATCTCTAAAAAATATATCATTATAGTTTCTTTCTTTAACTTCAATATATGCCGCATACTTCTTCAACATTTCTGCAAATTCAATGGATGACTTGAACCTTATATTATTTATTCTCTTGCCATAGCCTGATTTATTCTTTGACCCCAGAATATACTCCATCATATCATAGTAGTCTTCCTTTTTAAGTCCGTGGCCTAAGGCTTTATGCATGTATTCCTTGAATGTGGTCTGGAGCATATTCTCCTCTCCAAGTTGGGGCAACACATTTGATATATAATCATTAAAAATCTGATTAGGTGAAAATATTATTATATTTTCCGGTGCTATCTTATCACGATGCTTATAAAGCAAATATGCTACCCTATGAAGTGCGATTGATGTTTTTCCACTACCTGCAGGACCTTGCACAATCAAATTCTTATAATCCTCGTTTCGTATTACTTTATTCTGTTCTCGTTGAATGCTGGTTACAATAGTCTTCATTTTGCTATCGGTGCTTTTGCCCAGTACTTCCTGAAGTATTTCATCATCAATCTTTAGATTGCAGTCAAACATATATTCCAATTTACCATTAGATATTTTGTACTGCCTTTTTAATGTTACTTTGCCGCTAATAATTCCTTCAGGACATTTATAACTTGCCTCACCGATTTCATAATCATAAAACATGCTAGAAACAGGAGCTCGCCAGTCATATACAAGAATATCATAGTTGTCATTTATCAAGTTAGCCATTCCTATATAGTATTTTTCAGCCCTCTCATTTCCATCTTCAACAAAATCTATTCTTCCGAAGTAGGGTGACATAATTATCTTCTCATATTTTTCTTCCAGCTTCTTTGTAAAGCTATAGGTCCTTTTTTGAGTTTTCATCATATTGATGTATGCCATAAAATCTACAATCTGTTCCAAGTTATTTTCTATAGAAACAGATCCTATATCCTTCCATAACTCCCTCTGTGTCTCTATATTTTCCTTTCTAATTCTTTCACTAGATTCACGCTTTTCATCAAGCTGCTTAAGGGCTTCTTTTAACACTATCTCCAGCCATTTAATTTCCTCGATCCATTCATAGTTGTTTATGTTCATTAAATGCCCTCCCAAAAAATATAATTAATTTTTATTAACTATGTTGACATTGCCTTAAATATAGTATATAATTAAAGTAGGGGTATTGTTTATATACGCTATATTTCAGCAAAATTATTTTTATAATACCACCTTTTTATTGGTTATGTCAATGGTAAATGAATTTGGTCTTATATTTTTAGTATGCTAAAAGCCTGTGATACAAGTCACAGGCTTTTATATGTCCAATAATATAATATTGTAATAGAAGTTATTTTATATCGTATCCCTTTTTAGCAAATTCCTCTTTTATTTTATCCATAGATATATTCTTCATAGCTGCACCTTTTGAAATGGTCATAAATCGACCTGCAGTATTTAGCATCCCAGGATTTGTGATGCTTTCAAACCCTAAGCTCTTCATTATCTCAATAACATCAGGGTTTTCAGTACATATCTCGTATACACTTTTTGTTATATCTATTTGCTTTCTCATTTAACCACCTTCTCTATAGAATTATTAGTATGTGCCATAATAAACTTTATTATTAGCCTTTAAATTGTGCTACTAAAAGAATTTACTGAAGATCAATTCTCTTGTTTGTCTATCATCAAAATCTATGTCACCGGAAATATGCACCACAGTATCTCCTTTTTGAACTATAATTTCATCCCTGTCCTCTGTCAGTACCAGGTTATCCACATTCCATAAAACCCTCATCTCATCGTCCTTGATAATAGTTTTTGAAAATAGATACTTGCCTTTCACCTTAATTCCCTTTTCTAATTCTTCCTTTATTCCATTAAATATTATGTCAGCAAAATATCTATTTATTGCTTTATAGTATTTAATTCGCATACTCTCTGGATTACCAATTATATTTCTAGTTTCCCGGTAATCATAATGTTTAGGTATAACGGGACTCATGCCAGGGTTGAAGTCCCTAATTCCTAATCTGCCTTTTTCTGAACCCTCCAATAGCTCTTCCATTGTAACTATTGGATAATCCTCGGGTATAGAGTCTTGTCTATAGATATTACTAACAAACATATCTTCAAACAATGAATTAGCTATAAATAGAAAAACAACAACAATAATGACTGCAATGGTCACATATAGTATACTGTCCTCTTCTTTAGCAGCCTTTTTCTTAATAAAATATCTAAGGCTAAACCCAACAATGAAACCAAAAACCGGGCCCAGAATAGATAGTCCTACAATTTGAGGTTTATAAAGTGCATCACCTAAAAGTGAAAGTATGAGTATAATTCCAATAATCAATACCGGAACATGGAATGCTATTATGCGCCTTCGGGCACTTTTCAGAGAAGGCTTTTCTATAGGTAATCCCTTTTTGATATTTCTTCTTGCCTTTAGCACTCTGATTAAGCCATAGATAGTATAAGTTAACATGAAAACACACAGCATTGGAAAAAATATTGTTCCAGTCGCACCTGTAAAACTTAGAAGTCCTTTATAACTTATAGGAAAAAACCTAGTCAGCCCCATGACTGCAACTATGGAGGCTAAAAACATACCTACCATTTCATTTCTCCATAAGGTACTCTCAACAATTCTATGTTCATAGGCATCGTCAGTTTGAATAGGAGCAGGATCCACATCACTATCTGCATAGAAAAACTGCAGATAGTTCTGGGATGTTATAAAAGTCCAACCTAACTTCTCACACTGCTTTCTATATTCCTGTGCTTCTATAGTATTTTCCGGTGTAAAGGGTCCACCTTTTTTAAACACATCTACGCAGAATTTCAACTTCTTAGGCTCTATAGCTCTGAACTTGGCCGTTAGCACTCCAACCTTCTCTAACATCCATCCCTTCTCAGCCATTTCTTCCAAATATGTTTCCATCGCTTTATAATCAAGGGAAAAGAATCCCCAAAACACCCTCTTAGTTTTTTTTAGCATTATTTCACCTTCTCCCCAAAGATACTGCTTCTAATCTGTGATTATTTGCTATCATGGCTCTATGCCAGAGAACCTATTGATTTCAACTCTTCTCTAATTTCCTTCCAGTCAGGCAGGTATTGATCCATAAATGCATAAAATCTTTTATTATGATATCTTTCAAGCAGATGTACCATCTCGTGAACTACTATATATTCCAGACACTTAGGATTCTTTTTGGCTAATTCAAGGTTGATCCAGATTCGCTTTGCAGCAGTATTGCAGGTACCCCATTTGGTTTTCATAAGCTTAACTCCAAAGGAGTTTACTTTTACACCCATTACCTGCTCCCACTTGTCAATGAGCTTAGGAATCTCCTCTTTAAGTTTGCTTCGGTACCATTCAATCATTACTTTCTCCCGTTGTTCCCGGGTACTATCCTCTCTAATATATAAATCCATTTGATTGTTGTGTATCTCTACTTTTTGCTTTTTATTGGTGTATATAACATTTAATAAATATGCTCTGCCCTGAAAATAATGTTTTTCTCCCGTAACATATTCTTTTTGAGGCTGTATCTCTAGATTCTGATACTTTGCCCGTTGCTTTTTTATCCAACCTAACTTAGAAACTGCAAACTTCCAAATGTCTTCGTCCTTCATCTTTTTAGGTGCAGTGATTCGCACCCATCCGTCAGGTTTGTGTACAGATATATACATATTCTTGATACTTTTTTTGATTACTTGGATCTCTATGTCTTCTATTCTAATGTTTTTCATATTAATACTCCATTAGTCATGTATTCTTTCAAAGCAAACCTCTGGCAATATGACTTTTATTTCACGTTCAAAATTTTCTTTTCTCCAGTAAATTATAAATCTAATTCTTGCTGTTTTCAGCACATAGTTACTTTGCTTCAAAGTCTTGACTTTCTTTTTAAACTGTTTTGAGAACTTAAGTAGCGGCTGCCCTTTTGAATTGCAGCAACAGTATCCATCAATGTAAAGTTGGTCACCGCTGTTAACCTCTGAAATCAGATGTTGAAATGGCAAAAAAGAGTCTAACCATAAATCCCTGAAGCCCAATTGCATAGTCAATTCAACAGGAGGCGTATAAGATTTTGAGTCATAATTATACACTAGGCTTTCTGTTTTAATATTATCAAGATAGCTTCCATTATAGTGTATGGTAAGATTTTGTTTTGCCCTTGTCATAGCAACATAAAGTAGACGCCTTGCTTCATCTGTTTCACAGTTAAACTGATCTAGCATGAGAAAAACATTATCAAACTCTCGACCTTTAGCTTTATGTATTGTTGAAATAAATACTGTTTCTCTATTTTCACCAAAGAAATCCTCCAAATTTGATTCGCGAATGAATATTTCCAAATCTGAAACATATTTGCTTTTTGTGTTAGTCATTTCAAAATCTTTTATCATGTTCATGCACAAATCAAAATTTAAACTCTTATCAAACTTCTCCTTCAAATTTCGTTTTGCTTTATCCCACATATCATCACTAATAGTATAAACTCCCTTTGAAATGTTTAATTGGTCGAGAAAGAACCTGACTTCCTCAAGATTATATAAATTGAATCCATCGTTGGACTGAATTGGCTTGGCCTGAATTTTATTCTTTGATAGCAATCCAGCAATCTGCATAGCTTCTTCGTTAGTCTTAGTCAAAACACAGGTGCTTCCAGATAGGTCTTCCGATAGTATGTCATTTACTGTAGGATTGATTAGATTGCAGCTTTTGTACTTTACAATTTTTATTTTCCCGTTTTCATTCTGCATTGCTATAATAGGTGTTTTCTTTAAACGATGGGAAATCTTTGATGCAAACTGATTTGCCAAATCAACTATATTACTTTTACTTCTATAGTTTTCAACCATCTCATACATTGTTGCCTTTTTTTCATTTATGAGCTTCTCCATATATATAGAACTTGACCCTCGGAATTCAAAAATGTTCTGATCATCATCACCTACTGCAATTACACGCATTTCTTCATTAAACTCCATCAAGGTATTTATTAAGTCAAATTCATCAGCATCCATATCCTGAGCTTCATCAATTACTAATACAGTTTTTGTTATTCTGCCTACATCAATATCTCCATTCTTAATCCTCTTTATTGCTTCCCTTATCACTTCTGCCGACATTTCAATAGTGCCGACCTTTCCCATTAAATCAAAACAATAGGAATGAAAGGTTTTGATTTCTATGAAGTTTGAAGCATTTCCAATAAGCCTCAGCAAGCGTTTCTTAAACTCGGTGGCTGCAGATCTTGAAAAGGTAACCATAAGCATTTGCTCATGCTTTACATCCTCCATAAGATACAGCGAAGCCAGCTTGTGAGCCAGAATTCTGGTCTTTCCGCTTCCAGGCCCTGCAGCTACAACAATATGTTTTGATTCACTATCATTGATTACTTTCAGTTGTGTCAGTGAAAGCTCTCCAAAAAGTTGCTTGAACTTGGAAGGTGTTATATTCCTTTTGATTTCATTTTGTCGGCTACCCTTAAAATACTTATTCAAAAAAGAGTTATAGTTCAACTGAAAATAATCATCTACAAACTGGAGTGCGCCCTTGTAGTCATCGATCATTTTTCTAGCATATTCTCCAACAATATGTATCTGTTGTACTTTGTTTATATAGAATTGATTCAGTTTCTGATAATCCTCTATCTTATATCTTTTTTTATTGTCCTTTTCAATACGCTCTATGGTAAGGGCATTATAAACAACTAAAAAACCACCCTCAATTTTCAGTGCCTCTATTTTTGATAGATAAAACAAGGCATCTTCAATATCTTCAAGAGATACCTTAGCACTTAAAAGAGTCAGTCTGCTTTCAAACTCCTGTTTTATGGCTAACTCCGAAAACTCTACTAAAACTTCCTCTTTACTTTCATTATTACCAGCTTTTTGTGTTTTGCTTATTTCATAAAGGTATTCTATAATGAACTGAGCCAACTCATAACGTTTAGTCAACTTATCTTCAAGTTCTTCCTTTTTGTGTAGACAGATAACCTGTATGTGATTTCTTGAACGATCTAGTGTCTGCTTCTTTATCCAGTTTTTTATAGCCCAGAAGTTTAGAATTGTTTTTATCTTATATGGATTTACATCTTGGCACCCGTATTTTTCCGCCAGCTCATTCAACTCTTTTATGTGGAAAATTTTCTCTTCATTTTCTATAATAGTAAGCAGAAAGCTCTCTATCTGCCAGAAAGATTTAAGTATGCTTAATGAGTGGTTTTTATTATCCTTGCTTCTTATAAATGCAGTTAAATCCTTGGTGTCAGCTAAAATCTTTTCCTCCCGAAGTAGATTGACTATCTTTATTACTTCTTCCTTAACAATTCCCAAATGGTCTGAAATGTAATCAATTCTTGACTCAGCTTCTTCATCACTCAAATGCTTTCTGCTTTTGCTGGAAAAAAGCTTTTTTATTATCCTTACTGCTTTTTCCCTCTGCTTATCCTGAAACTTATCAGACATGTTAATCTTTTCTATTGCTTCCTTTACATTTTTTGAAAGAATACTGTTTGCAAATACTCTAACCATATTCTGGCCTCTTTTCAAATATCCAGCTTCTTCCAAAGCTGCAATAGCCGTCGTTACCCTGTTTTCAATCTCAGCTACACTATCATCCCAACCAGCCTTACGGGCAATCTCAAGAGCGGATTGGGATGCTTTTAGCCGAAACTTGGTGATTTCTTTAATAGCTTTCCATATCTGTTGGATTTCCTTGATGCTAAGCTTTGTTTGATTAAGAAGTATAAAATGCTTGTTCAAATCTTCATCATTAAAAAGTACATAACAGTCTGCAAATATAGTTTCATCCCGGCCTGCCCTTCCAGCCTCCTGTATGTAGTTTTCAAGGGAATCTGATATTTCATAGTGAATAACCATTCCCACATCTTTCTTATCCACTCCCATTCCAAAAGCAGATGTTGCTACCATTATCTGAATCTCGCCCTTTAAGAAGGCATCCTGATTCATAGCCTTTTCCTGCTTGTCCATTTTCCCATGATAAGGCTTTGCAGTATAACCATCCTTAGTTAATCTATTTGCTAATGAATATGTTTTTCCAGTACGGGATACATAAATAATTGTCGGGCATCTTTTACTATCAATCAAATCTCTCATGGTATTGTATTTTTCTTCTTCGCTTTCTCTTTTAAATACTCTATACCTCAGATTAGTTCTTGATGCACTTGTGCAATACAGTTCGAGTTCAAGAGACAGTTTATCCTTAAAGTAGTTCCGTATATCCTCAACAACTTTTTGCTTTGCTGTGGCAGTGAAACATGAAACTGGGATACCCTCTTCTAAATTCTTTTTTTCTTGAATGGATTTTATAAAATCCCCTATGTACAGATAATCTACTCTAAAATCATGTCCCCATGCTGATAGACAGTGAGCTTCATCAATAACAAACCTGACTATATTTCTCCCTAGAAGCAGGTGTTCAATTGTCCTTGAACGCAAAGATTCTGGTGAAATATATAGTATTGATGTTGAACCATCCTCTACTCTTTCAAAGGATTTTGCCCTTTCTATCGGATCAAGCAATCCATTTATAGCAACAGCATCCGTAATTCCCATCTTTTCTAGATTATCAACCTGATCTTTCATCAGAGACTGCAAAGGAGAAATTACTACTGTTAGTCCTTTTGAACTTACACCGCTCATTAAGGCAGGAATCTGAAAAGTAATGGATTTTCCACCTCCAGTAGGAAACACAGCCAAAAGTGACTTGTTATCTACAGCTGCTCTCACAGCTTTTTCCTGCAAAGGTTCACCTGCATATGTCCTGTAGGAGTCATATCCAAAGTACCTTTTTAGGGCTTTGTGTATATCAAAAGCTTCATTGCAATATTTACACCCTCTAACGCATGGCTTACCTCGCAGCAAGAACATGATACTCTCAATTGCTGGAAAACTCTTTAACACCCATGGTGGCGTAATGGAATACTTATGATTCACATTTATTAAAGCCAAGCAATAGGCTAATTCAACTGGATGCAAAGAAATAACATCTCTTAGATTTGCATTCTCGCATATATGATTATAGAACCTTATTCGAATTGCCTGTTCTATATCCGTTACCTTATCATTATATCCTAGAAAGCCAAAGAAAGCGGAAAACTCTTTTTTATCTTTTAATAAAAAATAAAAAATCCTCTTTAGCTCGGTGTCTAACTGTTGAAAAGCTGTAATCTCGTCAAAAAAAAGATCTCTAGACTTGATTGAGTCGTTCAGCGGGTTGTTTATATCCTCTGTCTGTAGCTTATCATCCTTGACCAGAGAATGATATGGTTTGGCTGGAAACAAAAGGGGAGAGAGATATAATGTATCAATCAGATTAGAGATATTAATACCAGCGTCAGTAATTGAGTTTTTAATATATTTTAAATCATGATTAAAAATATTATGACCACAAACATAATCTGAACCACATAGAAATTTAGTGAAATCATGAACATAACTGGAGTGAAATAAACTTCCATCTCCTTTAACGCTACCGATATCAAGAATCTTGCCACTATTTGCATCAATTTCGGTATCAATAAAAGCGATAGACTTCATATACTTATCCTCCCAAAATTCCATAGGTAATCTCAACAAAATAATCATTCTAATGCTGAATTAGAAGTAAATTATAGCATTTTTTGTAATATCGTGCAATGCCGTCAAAATATAATGGATGTTCAAGAGTCTATAACCTGCCTTTTACTACTTTTTTATTTCTCACAATAGAAGATAGCATACTAGAAAATCACATCTGAATACATGACATATGATTGCGGGTTCAAAGAACAAATCTAAAATAGGACATTAATAAAGAATGTATAAGCAAAATAACTAAATTACATGAAATAACAACCATACTAGCAGCAAAGTCATAGCGTCATGGTTGTTATTATTCTTTAGCTATTAAGACTATTATTTTGCTTTTTCCAATACCAATTATAGTACAAGTTCAGGTTTAATCTCTTCTTTTCAACCTTTGAAATACTATCCGATAGTATTTTATATAGTTCCTGCTCTGATTGCTTTGCTAATCTCGTAATTTCAATTTTATCCTCATCAAACTTGGCTTGGTCAGCCAGCTTCAGCAGCTGTCCTTCTATATCATCCCTTTTGGCTATAAAGGATGAAAGATCAGATATTTCTCCATTCAGCACTTTTC
>NZ_JAWLCK010000063.1:0-16015 GCF_041687175.1 Lutispora sp. | reverse complement strand
TCTTCTTCCGTCATCGGCACTAGGACAGATTTCTGACCCATAATAACATTAATCACAGCAACAGCCTCCACATAATAATAATAAATTGGAACAAATACAGCGTAGAATAGTCATGAAAAGTATCCTCATTGTTAATATACTCTAAATGATAACTTATTTCAACTAATGAAAATGCTGTATTGTCCAATTCATTATTAAATCAACCCCAGAAATCTCTTCCCTTTTTCTATATCCTCCAGAACTCTTTCTGGTGAAGGCCCTCCTATCGTATTTCTTCTGATTACGCAATTCTCCATTTTTATATACTCATAAATATCTGGCTGAAATGCGGAATTGAACTCCTTGAATTCTTCCAGGCTTAGATCCTCCAAAGCCTTCCTGTTCTTAATGCAATAGTTTACCATGTTGCCTATGACTTCATGGGCATCTCTGAATGCTACACCTTTTCCCACCAGATAATCCGCTGCATCAGTAGCATTCAAAAAACCTTCCTTTAGCTTTTCTCGGATCCTCTCCTTGTTGTAAGTTATAGTATCAAACATCGGAATAAACACATTTATACAACTTTTAACAGTATCTGCCGCGTCAAAGGCTGCCTCCTTATCCTCCTGCATATCTTTGTTATATGCCATGGGAAGAGCCTTCATAATGGTCAAAATAGCCATAAGATCACCATAGACCCTTCCTGTCTTGCCTCTTATAAGCTCAGCTACATCAGGATTTTTCTTTTGGGGCATAATGCTGCTTCCTGTGGCCATGGAATCATCCAGTTCAATGTACCCAAATTCATGGCTGTTCCAAAGCACCAATTCTTCACAGAACCTACTGAGATGCATCATGACTATGGAGCAGCAACCTATAAATTCTATGACGAAATCTCTATCTGCCACAGCATCCATGGAGTTTTGACTTATGCTTTCAAATTTCAGTTCCCTAGCCACCATCTCCCTGTCTAAATCATAGGTAGTGCCTGCCAGGGCACCGCTTCCCAAGGGCATTATATCTGTTCTTCTGTAGCAATCGTAGAATCTTTCCATGTCTCGGCAGAACATGTGAAAGTATGCCATGATATGATGTGCCAGGGTTATAGGTTGAGCTTTCTGCATATGAGTATATCCTGGCATTATAAGCTCCAGGTTTTCTTCCGCTTTTTTCAATAATATAATGCAAAGCTCCCTAATTAGATGAATTATTTCATTCATTTCTTCCTTCAGATAAATCCTGAAATCCAATGCTACCTGATCATTCCTGCTTCTCCCTGTATGAAGCTTTTTACCTGCATCCCCAATCTTTTGTATAAGGAGACTCTCGATATTCATATGAATATCTTCTGCCTCCTCTTTAAATTCAACTTTTCCTGTTTCTATATCTTCAAGTATTTCCAATAAGCCATCAATAATCAAATCCGCATCTTCCTGGGGAATTATTCCTTTAGAGCCTAGCATTCTAGCATGAGCAATGCTGCCCTTTATATCCTGCTTATACATTCTCCAGTCAAATTTGATGGAATTCTGAAAAGCGTCCACCAACTGACTTGTATTTTTTTCAAATCTTCCACCCCATAGCTTCATATTGCCTTCTTGCCCGATGTTCCGAGCATTTCCTCCATGTTCTTTTTGTTCATCAATGCTCTAACAGTTATAGGTAAGCCAAATAAATTTATAAATCCTTCCGCATCTTTTTGATTATATACATCATCCTCACCAAATGTTGCAAAATCCTTATTGTATAAGGAATAAGGCGATTTTGACCCCACATTGGTACAGGATCCTTTATAGAGTTTCAGCTTAACAACTCCCGTAACGTATTCCTGAGTAGAATCAACAAAGGCATCCATAGCCTCTCTGAGAGGCGTAAACCAAAGCCCATCATATACCAATTGAGCATATTTCTGAGCTACCATATCCTTAAACTGCATTGTATTTCTGTCCAATGTCAAATATTCCAGCTCTTTATGAGCCTTATAGAGCAGTGTTCCGCCTGGAGTTTCATATATTCCCCTGGATTTCATGCCAACAAGCCTGTTTTCTACCATGTCTATAATTCCAATACCGTTTTCTCCACCAATCTTGTTTAGCTTTTCCAATAAGGATACAGAATCATAGTAAACACCATTTATGGATACTGGAATTCCCTTTTTAAAGCCTATTTCCACATAGGTAGGTTTGTCAGGTGCCTTCTCAGGTGGTGTAGTCATCATATACATGTCTTCAGGATGCTCATTCCATGTATCCTCAAGATTTCCACCTTCATGGCTCAGATGCCATATGTTTTTATCTCTGCTATAGGGTTTTTCCTTGGTAACAGGTATGGGTATTCCCTTCTTCTGGGCATAATCTATGGCATCCTCCCTGGATTTTATATCCCATATTCTCCAAGGTGCAATTATTTTAATATCAGGTCTCATGGATTTAATCGAAAGCTCAAAACGAACTTGATCATTTCCTTTACCTGTGCAACCATGAGCTATATAATTAGCTCCTTCCTTTTCAGCTACTTCAACAAGTTTTTTTGCTATCAGCGGCCTTGCAAAGGATGTGCCTAACAGATATTTTCCTTCATAAACCGCCCCTGCTTTGAGTGTAGGAAAAATATATTCCTCTATAAATTCTTTTTTTACATCCTCCACATATACCTTTGATGCTCCGCTCATTATGGCCTTTTCTCTTATAGCTTTAGGATCATCGCCTTGCCCTACATCTACGCAACAAGCAATAACATCCAAATCATAATTCTCTTTTAACCATGGTATGATAACCGAAGTATCCAGCCCACCCGAATAAGCTAGAACCACTTTTTCTTTCAATGATTTCATAATATCTACTCCCCATTTAAAATAATTAATAATAATTATAATAATATAAGTATATTTATGCAAGTACAAATTATAATTTTTTTATAATATTTATACATATGCATTTGCATCTAATATATTTTGTATTACAATCAAATTTATGCCTATTTTATCAATGTTTCTGATATTTATTTGACAATATATTGATTGATAGCGTATATATACTCATTTATCTGACTTTTCTTAATTCCAATGCATGTATACTTATGAATTAACAATACTTATCACTTGACAAATTCTCTTGTTTGGCATATTCTTTGTATATACAATACTTTCCCGGAGGCGCATTATGGTTGAAATTACTAAGATATTAAAAGAGCGTGGTTTCAAAGTTACACCTCAGAGGTTGGCTGTATTTAATGTATTAAAAAATACTAAGGAGCATCCTTGTGCAGAAACTATATACAATAAGCTTCTACCAATGTACCCTACAATGAGTTTAGCCACTGTATACAAATCCTTAGAAGTATTTAAAAGTATTGGGATAATACAAGAACTGGATCTTGGAGAAGGAAGCTCCAGATATGATGCCAACACTAAGCAACATCCTCACATCCATTGTTTAAGTTGTGGCAGAGTAGAGGATGTAGATAATGACATGATATATGATTTATTGGATAATGTTAAGGCAAGGACAGGATATAATTTAATTAAACAGCAACTTTATTTTTACGGTTATTGTCCGGATTGCCAGAAAACTCACTAGCAAAAACCCGATTGGATTCATGATTCCAATCGGGTCTTTTTATTCAATACTTTATCATTGTAACAAGGATTGATCCACCGCAATTCTAATAGCCTTCAATAGTTTGTTGATCACATAGGAGGATCTCTCCATATCTTCTGAGCTCATAATTTCCTGAGTTTTTATTATTTTATTGATGACCTCTGCAGTTTCTTTTTCCAATTCTCTGTTCTCTGCTAGGTATTCTTGTGGGAATTCCAATATCTTAATCTCATGTATTTTATTCTTCTTAATGGTTACTTCCACCTGAATATTACCTTTATCCGTCTTTTCGTTACCTATGTACTTTCCATCCTTGTATTGCATATATATGAAGGTGTTGGATGAAGTCGTAGGTTCTCCCCTTTTTTTCATAAGGTTTGTTACTCCTATAATGGCTAGTATAAGGACGACAATAATCAGTACATAGATTATTAATCTTCTTCTGGTCAACAATATGATTTTATGTTTAATAATAATCCCTCCCATCTAACTCTATCTCTTATATAAATTATTATGGAAGGGACCAATATATGCCTTATTTTATATTAATTTTACTATAGGAGTTAGGCTACTGAATTTGTCCATTTACCACAGCGGTCTCCCCACATGGCAACTACTTTTCCATCCATCTGGACTTTTATTACTTCACAAGAATTATCACAGCCTCCGCATATAAAGCTGGTGGGAGTGAATTCCAGATCCGCACATTCAAATCCTCTGAAGCTTGTAGTTTTCCCAGTCCTTTCAATATGCTCTTTAGCCAGTATTGCAGCTCCCACAGCACCCATAACATTATAGTTCTTTGGAACGATTACTTCATGATTCAACTCTCTCTCAAAGGCAGCAACTATACCTTTATTGGCAGCCACTCCTCCTTGAAATACATAAGGAGGTTCTAATTTTTTACCCCTTCCCAAGTTGTTGATATAATTCCTCACCAGGGCTTCACATAATCCATTAATTATCTCCGCCTTAGAAAAGCCATACTGCTGCTTTGCTATCATATCAGATTCTGCAAACACTGTACACCGCCCTGCAATACGAACATTTTTCTTTGCTGTAAGAGCAAGATCTCCAAACTCTTCAATAGGTATGCCCAATCTTTCTGCCTGATGTTCCAGGAAAGAACCTGTTCCCGCAGCGCATACAGTGTTCATAGCAAAGTCCGTAACCATTCCATCCTTAAGAAAAATAATCTTGGAATCCTGACCGCCTATTTCAAATATGGTTCTGGTCCCTGGTACCAGGCTTATGGTTGCTGTAGCATGAGCTGTTATCTCATTTTTTATTACATCTGCACCTACCATTATGCCAGTAAGCTGTCTGCCGCTTCCTGTAGTACCTATGGCAAGAACTTCAATATCCTCATTAAATTCTTCTTTCAGGCCTCTTAATCCTTCTCTTGCTGCTTCAATGGGCTGTCCATTAGTTCTCAGGTACTGAGTTGAAAGTATATTTCCCTCTACATCTAAAGCAACTACATCGGTACTGACTGAACCTACATCAATACCTATAAATACTTTATTCATATGCTTCCTCCATCATGCAGTTTTTGTCCTTTTAATATTTCTAATAAGATCCATGAAAGCCTCAAGTCTGGTAAGTATATTGGCAGCTCCTGTTTGCTCATCAATAGATAGAGTAATAACAGGAATATTATGCTCTTTGCTTATGGTGGGTATTATACTCTGACTTACCAACTCCGGTAAGCAGGCAAAGGGCATTAAATGCACAACTCCGTCAAAGCCTCTTTCAGCATAATCCACTATATGTCCCACAGTTTGCTTAGCGTGGCCTCCGATGATTTCCTCTATGTATTTCTCACCTTTTTTCAATATGGAAAGCTCATGCTCTTTAGCTGCAGCCCCAGGCTTTAGATTAAAATCAATCCATTGTGAAAGATACTGGGATCGCTCCACCTCCGCACCCAGACTGCCCAGGGTTTCTTCTATCCTTAGATTGATAGATTGCTCCATGACCACATAGATTTCTCCCACAATGCCTATTCTTATCCTATCTTTTTCGGGTACATCTACGAGTTTGATCTCATCAAGAAGCCTATTGCTTTCCATCTCTGCCTTCTCAATATCACTTATATTTTTTACATGATCAAACAAATCTTTAATTGTTTCCCATGCCTTTGTACATTCACCTTTATTGACTTCATAGGCTCTCATTTTTTCTATTCTCTGTTCTATTCTGTCCAGGGCTTTAGCCATAGCATATACTACCTTGATGGCTTTCCACACAACTATCCAAGGCTTGCGGTTTTTTACCCTCAACACCTTATTAATTGTTCCCACAATGTCTCTCTTATAATCATCAAATACTATAATATCTACATCATAGCCCATATTTTTTAATATTTTTTTATGGGTTTCTCCATAGAATCCTGCCCTGCATGGGCCATGTCCACCTGAAGTAATAAGGGTCTCAGCTCCCATTTCTACTGCTTCTATATAGCTGCCCAGAACAACTTTCAGGGGAAAACAGGCAAATTCCGGGCTATATTTAACTCCCAGATCAATAGTTCTTTGAGTAGGCTCAGGAGGTTCTATGACATCATGTCCTAAAAGCTCAAGAAGCTTCTTATATATTACTGTGGTTCCCATGTAGGGAAAAGCTACTTTCATTGATTATGCCTCCTTTAAAGCCTTTACCTTTTTTCTATAAATCATATCAATAAATGCCTCTATTCGAGTCTGAAGATGATTCTCACCGGTGTGTTCATCTACTCTGATGGTCATAAAAGGCTTTCCATATTCAACGGAGTCTATCTCCATCAATTTACCTATCAATGAGTCAGGGCCGCAGCCAAAGGCTGTAACATGTATTATGCCGTCAATGATCTCATCCTTAAGAAATCTATATCCTGCAGCAAGAAGTTTATTGGAAAATGTCCAAAAAAGCCTCTTTTTCATGTTGTCCAACTCTCTATCCAGCATATCCTCATCCATCATTTCAAAGGTCAAAACTCTGACTCCCATCTCCCTTAACCTGTCCACAATTCCCATGCTTACAAATTCATCATAGATATCATACACATATCCCATCAATCCAATTGTAACTATGTAATCCTTCGTCTCTATCTCAGGCTTTTCTCCTGTTTCTACATAATTTATGGCTTCCAGAGCTGTATAACCTTCCTTGGATATGTCTCTAAACTCCTTCCAAACCTTCCTGCCTTCTTTTAATGCTTCTTTTATCTGTTTGTGGGACACTCCCAAGGCTTCTGCCAAATCTAAGTACAGCTCCTCATCTGAAATATCATCAGTTAATGATGATATTTTTGGAAATAACACTTTGCCTTTGGCTCCTGGAAGACTGTATCTCACCATATCAGGAAGTCCCATGAATTTTGGGCAAAAAAATTCGCCTTTTCTAATACTCATCATTCTGGGTATAAACATATAATCTACCCCAGATTCCAATAGCTCTAAAGCGTGGCCATTCAATATCTTGATTGGAACGCATATTTCAGGCACAGAAGCCTTTATTCCTTTATCAATCAAATCTTTAGTAGTTTTTCCTGAAGTGATGACCTCACATCCCAAATGTTCAAAGAATGTTTTCCACAGAGGGTGATAATAATAGTACAATAACGCTCTCGGAATACCTATCTTCAAATTCTTAACCCCCTTTAATGCATTGCAATAACATTAGCTATACGATATATCAATTCTAAACTTTAGCCAATAAAACTACAAACTTCAATTAGGGCTGATATGAGGTAAAATATAATGGATTAGTCTGAATTAAATTAATGGCATTTGATTTGCTTTACCAATTTATTAAAAGCTTCATCAATCTCCGAATTTTCACACTATTATAGATTATATGAAAGGGCTAAAAAATATGATGCTTTAGCCCTCTATTATTTCCTTCACTTGACGTGCTATTCTGACTCCCAAAAGAGAACAAAGTACTGCAGAAAACATATCTGTAGGTATAAAAATCAAAGCTCCTGTCCAGATTGCCTTTGCTAATGTTATTGATTTGCCAATATAAAAATTAAGTATTAGATACATATAAGATACCCCTATGGTATAAACCACTGCCAAGCCTAAGAACATGGAAAGCAAAACACTTGTAAATGTTATATTCCCTTTCATTCTTTCTACCGCTTTTCCAATTATATAGGCTGCGACTATGAAGCCTATAAGATATCCGAAGGTAGGTGATACAATATAGCCTATTCCCCCACCCTTGGTGAATACAGGCAAACCTATCAATCCCAAAACGACATAAACTGCCATGCTGATGCTGCCTAATTTAGCTCCCAGCAGCATACCGGATAATGCCACAAACATCCACTGTAAAGTGAAAGGTACTATAGGTGATGGTATTGTAATCTTAGAACCTATTGTTATTAAAGCTGTGAAGAGGGATACTAAAGTTATTTCTTTTGTTGTTAATTTCATGTTAATCATCCTTTCTATTGTTAACCTATTGTAGCTTTTTGGTTTACAATACAAGGATAAACTTTAACTCCTCCTTTGTCAATATTTATGTTTAAGCTTCTCTGCTTCGTTGCCTATGATAGACAATCCTTCCCAGATTTCATCTATATTTGTAGCAGCAAAGCTCATCCTCATATAGCCTTGACCCTTCTCATCATTGAAATAAAATGTTCCTGGAGAAAAAATCACCTTCTTTTCCCTGCAGTTTTCATAAAGCTCTTGTGAATTAACTTCATCTGGAAGGTTAATCCATAGATTTAAGCCTCCCTTGGGTTCGAAAAACTTTGCTCCTCTAATGGTCTTCTTTATTGCCCTCACCATTTCCAAATATCTTACACTGAATTCTTTTCTCAGGTATGTGACATGCTTTTCAAGTATGCCCTTTTCGATATACTTACATAGTATCCTCTGCATAAGACCTGATGTAGAGATATCAGAAGCTATCTTCGCATCAGCTGCCTTTCTCCTTATATCCTCAGGAATTGCCATGTAAGCTAAACGAAAACCTGGCATGAAAATTTTCGAGAAGCTCTTCAGATAGATGACTCTGTCATTATTGTCATAGGCTTTTATAGGTAAAAGCTTAGAATCTGTATAGTTTAAATCTCCCGAATAATCGTCCTCTAAAATTCTAAAATCATACTTTTTTGCAAGCAGGAGCATATACTTTTTCTTCCTTACAGAGTATATGCTTCCTGTAGGGTTATGAAAATTAGGCATGGCATAGAATAAAACCGGCTTAAACAGCCTAACCAACCTTTCCAATTCCTTTATGCCAGGACCATCATCATTAAGAGGTACCTCGACCAGTTTGGCACCTCGTGATTTAAAGGCTGCCAAAGCTCCGCTGTATGTAGGCAGCTCTACAAATACACAGTCTCCGCTTTTTACCAACGCCTTTGCAATTATATCTATTCCCTGCTGTGCTCCCGATACAACATATATATCTTCAGCACAGCAGTTTATGCCATATTCTCTTGCATAATCAACCAGAGCATTTCTTAATGGAGTATAGCCCACACTCCTTTGATACATGAAGGCTCTGGCACCATCTTCCTCCAGAACCTCATTCATGACCTGCCGAAAATCCTTAACAGAAAATAGTTTGGGATCAGGAGCCGATATTGAAAAATCTATATAATCATCATCATATTCATTCTCCATATCCAGTTCTCCAGGTTCGAAATACATAGGCTGCTCAGAATTCAGCAGCAAATCTTCCCCTCTGGATATTACAAAGGTTCCACTGCCCTGCCTTTTGTATACAAATCTATCCTTCTCCAGCATATTATATGCGGTAACTACTGTTATAGTATTTACTCCTAACGCACTGGATAAAGATCTTATGGAAGGCAGCTTGCTTTCACCTTTTAATGCACCGCTTGTTATGAGATTTCTAATTTGCTCATATATTTGAAAGTATGCAGGCTCTTCTTTATTTTTATCTATTCTCAAATCTAAAACCATATTATTACCTTCTTTAAACGACACTGCATTATAACTGTATCGATACAATTTTATCACAAATAAAGAACATTTTAAATCCTTTCTGTATGTTATATTGCAACAAAATACAGCATTATTCGCTAATGCTGTTTTCTTCTAACGATACATCCTTTTTCTTCACGGGCCTTTGCAACACCACAATACCTATAACCACCAGAGCGCCTCCTAAAAGCTGGGGCATACTCATTCTGTCTCCAAGAATTAAGGCACTCATCAATACAGTAACTATAGGCTCTATGGTACTCACAATTGCTGCATGTGAAGCTCCTATTCTCTTTATTCCCTCAAAAAAGAATAATATGGCTATGACTGTAGAAAAAACCGCCATAAAAAATCCATATATAAAGACTGGTAGATTTATCTTTACAAAGGAATTGGTAATAAATCCAAATGCAATTGTAACAACAGCACAAGATGAAGCAACATATGTGGCTGCAACTATGGGATCTAGCCCTGTTACTAACTTACCGCTTGCAATAATATATCCGGAATATAAAAACGCAGCCAAAACAGCCAGAAGTACTCCTCGGATATCTATACTGCCAAGGCTAAAACCTACTATAAATATAATGCCTAGTACTGATAAAATCAAAGCAATAGCTTTGTTGATGTTTATCTCTTCTTTAAAGATAACATAGGATAAAACGCATACAATAATGGGATTTGTATAAAACAGCAAAGCTACCAGAGGAGCAGAAATATAATTCAATGCAGAAAAATAACCTCCAGTAGTCGATACATAACCTAAAGCTCCCATCATGAATAATTGGATTATTTTAGTTTTTCCGAGTTTATATTGCTTCTGCTTTAAGAGCACAATAATCCACATTATTGCCGCTGCGGATAAGAATCTTATAGATATTAGAGTAACCCCATTGCCGCCATTCCTATAAGCTAATGATGCAAATATTGGCAAAAACCCAAAGCAGGCAGCAGATATAGCAGTTAGCAGAATCCCCATTTTTTTATCCATTATATAAACCCCTAACCATCATATAATTATCTTAATTATATCATGGTTTTACAATCCATAGAAATATATTGTCTATTATTCAATTTCATGAATTGACAGGGTTCTTGTATGGAGAGTGTGGCTCCACTCTTTATTATTTTTCATTATTACACCCTGTACGGATATGGGAATCCAAGTCAGGCAATATAGAACATATGTGGGATAATATAAAAACAGCTTATAGCTGAATTTGCCATCCAGAAACAATCCTAAGGGTATCAGCAGAAATTGCATCAGCCCAAATGCTTTGAAGAAATTGGGGAACATGATGCTGGTGATTATAAGCATCTCATTATCAAATACAAAGGCATTGAGTACAGGTATTAAAAGCATCAATCCACCCATTATTATCATGTAGGGTTGGAGCGTATAAAGGGCACAATCAAACAGGCCAAGATTCCTGTCTTTAACCGACTTGACCATGAGCTTAACAAAATATCTGGAGCATACATCTGCAAAGCCTTGCATCCACCTTCTCCTTTGTCTCCAGGATTGGGCCATGGTAAGAGGTTTTTCATCATAAACCACTGCATTATGAGCCCATCCAACTCTTATGCCGTTAAGCATAAGCTTCATTGTAAATTCCAAGTCCTCTACCAGACAGGTAGCTTCCCAGCCTATCCTTTTCAGTATATCTGTGTCGACACAAAAACCTGTGCCTCCTATTTGACAGCTTAGACCTAAATACTCCCTTGCACATTGGAATAATCTATTGGCAGACCAGAATGCAATGGAATAGCTGCAGGTAATCCAGGAGTCCTCAGGGTTTTTGCTGTCTATGTAGCCCTGAAGAACCTTATGACCTTCACATAGCTTATTATTCATTTCTTTCAGAAAATCCTTTGATACCAGATTGTCAGCATCGAATATAACTGTCGCATCATAATCAGCATCTTTTCTATATAATACTTCTCTGAAAGCCCATTGCAGCGCAAAACCCTTTCCTCTTTTCTCCTCGTTATATCTTAACAGTACATTGGCTCCACCTTCTGCCGCTATTTTTGCAGTGTTATCGGTACAATTATCGGCTATGACAAAAACATCATAGCAGTCTTTGGGATAGTTTAAATGTCTTAAGTTTTCTACTATATTTCCTATTACCTTTTCCTCATTGTGGGCAGGTATGAATATGGCGAATTTCTTCAAAGGCAAATAATTCCTTGAGGGTTTCTTATTAAACTTTTCTACAATACCGTATATTGATGTTGAAAAGTAATATAATCCGTATAATAGAGCTAGAATCTGCACTATGACAAACACAAAATGCAGTATGTCTTTAAACATTTCTAAGCAAGCCTCCTATTTTTGTCTTTTTAAACCAGAATATATATTAGCACCTGGAGGAAAATTATTAAACTCCAGAAAAAATACTATATATATATTTCCGGTTTATTTGACGATTTTATGGCTACTTTTTCTTCTTTTTATTTAGCCGTTTTAGTTCTTTCTCTGCCAATCTAACTTTATCATTCTTCACATTCTCATTATATTATTCCACTTTTTTGGATATTTAATATTTGATTATAAGTAACTTAAAAGAAAAATATGGTAAAATTGTATTAGGCTTATATATTTGAAAACAAGTGTCCCAAAACACCCCCTTTATTTCGTTATATAGGTAAAAGACAAATGGGGGTGATTCCATTGATTTGAGAGTTATTTGAATATATATGAGTAATAAGTTTAAGGAGGTATTACCTATGAGAAAGAGATTAGTATTACTTATGCTTACAATGACGATTTCATTTTTATCGAGCGCTGCTATCTTTGCTGATGAAACAGAATCAACTTCCGCTATACAAGAAATTGTGCCTAATATAGCAATTTCATCAGATATAATTTCCCCCGATTATATGTTTGACACTGTTATAGATAGAATAGTCACTAAATATAAAGTTTGGAAGATATCAGGTGAGCGTGACATTATATCAAGCAAAACATATTACAAAGAGCTTAGATTTCAAAATAACTATGAACTTGATTATATTGAAACCTACGCTATGGATGAAGCAGAAACAGAGTTTTATAGAATAGAGAACTGGTATGAAGTTTATCATTATATAACTTGGTAACTGAAACAGTTAATGTTCATAAAATAAAATAATGATGGGATAACACAATGTTATAGCGTAAATATTGTGTTATTCTATTATTTCTGGAGGAACATATGAAAAAAATACATTCTTACATTTTTATCTCTTTTTCATTTATTATTATAATTTCGTCTATTATCTTTTCCGTATATAGTATAATGACTCATATTGCTAATTACACCTTTAAAAATGAATATTATATTAGTACCTTAATTTACCAGAACTATAAAAACATTAAGCATATATCAATTGGCAAACAGAAAGCGTACAAAAACTCCATTTACACTGTCTATAGCTTTAAAGATAGAAGGCTACAAAATCCCATCCTGAATCAATATAATACTGGAATCTGTAGTATTATAACTAATAACAAAGTTCAAAGCATAGGAAATAATGCTTTCACAACATATGAAAGTAAAGATGATGAAGAGTATGTTATTAGAGCAAAGAATGCTTTCACTCAGATTGGCTTTTATGATAGCAACACAGATCGTTGTGTTATAGGCGGACGTGTTTTTGATAAAAGGATTAAAAAGATTGAAATTCAATTCATAAATGGAGAAGTAAAGCAACCTCCAATAAATGAAGAAGGCTATTTTATATTGATATATGATCAAGATAAATTTTTAAAAGAAAAAGGTAGCTTCTATATATATACAGATGTTATCAGCAGTATCACTTCATATGACATAAATGATAAACCATTAAGAGCCATCAAATATAAACACAATATAAAGTAGTTCTTACCCTGATAGAAAAAAATTGTTAAGAAAAAAGGCTGCTCATATTAGAAAAGGTACTCACAACAAACAGCTATAGAGCAAAATTATATAGCTCAACAAAACAAGTGTCCCATAACACCCACTCCATTTCGTTATATAGGTAAAAGGCAAATGGAGGTGATTCCATTGGTATAGCGAAAATTACACATAAGAAAATTATATAAAATATATAAAGGGAGGTTTTTCAAATGAAAAAAGTAATTAGCATTTTACTATCAGTTATAATTGTTATGTCATCGTTTGGGATTGCATTTGCAGAGGAGATAGCTCCAACAGCTATAGTTCTTAATGAAAATGGCATAGAAGCTGCTTCTATAGTAGAACCTGGAGAATTGCAATTTCTGGGATTAGGCTATATCACAGGCAATGGAGTTCGTTTGAGAAGTGGTCCTGGTACTAATTATCCATCTTTAGGTTCCTTGTATAAGTATGATGATGTTGCAGTTTATAATGATACGACAAGAAATACGCCTTTCCTTTATGTTTACGTAGAATCCGGACAAAATGAGGGAAAGGAAGGTTGGGTTCATGAAAACTATATATCTATAACAAATCCAGCTAGAATTTTAGACGCTAAATAATTAATAATAATTAAGGGAGGATAAGCATATATGGCTATAAATAAAAGAAGCAAAATAATTATATGGTGTAGTATAAGCATTGCCATTATTTCCGCAGTTATCGGCTTTACATATGCTACATCCATCACTAATGCAGATACAGAATCTAGTATAATAAATTACGATTTAGAAAGTAAAAGTAAATATCAAGCTATTGTTGATAATGAAGTTGAACTTATACCAAAAGACTCTATTGAGTCCATACTCTTTATGGATATAAATACTGGTGAAATCTTAGCTGGTTATGGTGATGTTTATAAGGAGTTTGAGCCGGGTTCAATATTTAAAATATTAACATTTGCAATGTCTCTAAAAGAAAACTCCGTTAAACCTAAAGATATGTATGATTGTAAAGGGCGTCTAAATGTTGACGGGAAAATATTTTATTGCTGGAACTTTAAAGGACATGGAAAACAGACCTTATTACAGGGAATCGAATCTAAATGTAATATTGCAGCAATAGAAGCAGCATTAAAAATTGGAAAAGAAAAATTCTACGAAAACTTGGAGCTATTTGGGCTAAGAAACCATGATTCTGGTATAGAATTAAATAATCTAAATCTTGCTGCTACCTCTATAGGTAAAGGATTTACTATTACACCATTACAGATGGCTTCTTCTATATCTGCTTTACTAAATGAAGGAACATTGTACAAACCCTTTCTTGATGAAAGCTTAAAGAATATAGTAAAGATTAAAATTAATAATAATAAACAACTTGCCTTAAAGCAAGTTGCATCAAAAGATGTAACCAATGCCATTGTGTCTGCTCTGAAGGATATATCTATTGACGGTAAAATAAGCGGAATTGGTGGGGTTAGTGATATGACATCAGATAAAAAATATATTACCTCATATGTTGCAACTAACATAGAAGATGATCCTAAAATAGTTGGTGTCATTGTTATGAATGTAGAATTTAAAGATAAAGACTTAGCAGAAGAAGCAATGAAAAAAATTATAATAAAATGTCTTGAAAATAATCCTAACCACTTGCATTAAATATTCACTGCAATTAGCCCTTAAATTCCTCTAAGCCTTAAGCCTTACCATCTAAAATGGCTAGGAGGTGTAGTTAATGAAAAGAAAGGTTAATATTTTTATAATATCTGGAATTTTTATTATTACTGCCATTTCAATATCTAACGCAGTCAGCAATTATGAAATGATACCTCTGGATAAATCGAAGGTCTTAGAATTAGGGCAAATTATGAAAGAATATATGAGCATGGATAATAAAGAAGTTGTTGCTAAAGCAAATGGTATAGAAATTTACAAAGATGAAGTTGAAATGTATAAAAAACTCTATAATATGGACGGAACAATAAAAGATTCAGATAGTTATGCAGATGTCATCAGAAGGAGAGCCAAAATAAAAGTATTATACGAAATGGCTAAAGATAATGGATTATCCATTTCAATTGAGGAAGCTAAAGCACTATCTTTGAAAGAAAAAGAAATTTATGATCAAGAACTCGAAGAAGAAGGAAAAACTTTCATGAAAGATTATATCAAAGCATTGGGCTTGACAGAAGAACAATACTGGTCAGATTTTCGTCCTAGTCAGATTCAGCTATACTATGCTATCGAAAATCTAAAAAATAGCTTTATTAAAGAAGGTATCGAATTAGGGATATTGCCTGAAGTTAAAAAAACTGAAAATAAAATCATTACGAATCCGGATGTAAATAGAAGATATAGAGAATATTGGGAAAGTAGAGTAAAGGATATTGAAGAAAACATAGAAATTGAAATAATAAATCCACATTATCAATAAAGAACTAAGTATATTAAGAGAGACAAGAAAAAATGCTTATATCCTTTGGGGCAGGTACGATTTTTTAACCGCACCTGCCCCTTTATTTATTAATTGATTTATTATACAGACTTTTTGGGATTAACACATAAGTAAGCCTCCTATTTCTGTCTTTTTAAACCAGAATATATATTAGCACCTGGAG
>NZ_JAWLCK010000062.1:0-16340 GCF_041687175.1 Lutispora sp. | reverse complement strand
TTAATTTAACTCCCAAAAAAAAAGCACTCATAAGAGCGCCTAAGTAAAAATTTGGGGAATTGATTCTTTTTTTATTTTAACAACAAAAATTTTACAAAACTATATGCATATATACCATTTTTTTGTCGTTTTTAATTATCAAAATTCAAAAAATGTTCACAAATAGTTGGTTAAATTTTCAAAGTTATTTAGCAGAAATTTCTTAATGTTCAGTTATAATGGGAGAAACTAATAGTCATAAGGGGGAGTTCCATGACATTTAATAATATACATCTTGATGGCATGGAAGCTGAAATAAAATGCATAAACAATATAATAACATCAACGCTAAGAGGGAATGGAAAGCTTGTTCTCATTTCAGGTGACGAAAATAAAAAAAGTGGAATATCAAAATTTGCTCAGGATATTTTGAAGTTAAAGACTGAAATTTTTTCATGTATTATTAAAGGTTACGAACTTAGCTCATATAACTCAGTATTGAAACATATTATTGATGAAATTGATAACAGATATCCTAATTTATACAATACAATCTTAAACACACCTTATTTAAATCGAATAATAAAAAATGATAGTTGCAGCATTACCATAAGCCATGTTATAGATATTTTAGAGCTAATATCAAAAGAATACTCAATAGTAATATTGATTGATAATTTCAATTCCACTGAATCTAACTCTATTAATTTAATAAGAGACATTTCCTTCTTCATCCCTTACAACAGGTTTTCAATCATTTGCACTCTATTAAACAAAAAATCCGATAAAATTATTGAGCAACTGGATCTAAAAGATTTAGTTCTTCATATTGACTTGCCCTCTCATGAATCTCATGAGATTTCGGAAAGGGGCCATTTAGCTCACTTGCTGGATAAATCTGGCTATCCATGTAAAGATACTAATTTAATCGTTAAGCTTTTTTTCAGAAGCAACATACAACTTATGAACAACAACATTTCACAAATACATGGACTTCTTCATTACTTATACGATAATGATTCATTCAATTATTATGAAGCTATGGCTTATTATATCATTCTATTGCTGAGCAATGGCAAAAGATATGATGCCTTAGTCCTTACAAAACAAATTTCAGGTAAGCTGGCAAAAAAGATTAGGGAATGCATGGATAGTGAAGTTGATAGATACAAAACTCTATATTTCTTTATTCTAGGCAATTACTACTGCTATGTAAACAAGGGAATAACTGCAGTAAATATACTAAAAAAGGGACTATCGCTGCTGGATGAGTTTTTTTTTTGTGAATATCAAAACTCTCTGGGTTGTGCATATATGACCCTTGGAGACTGGACTAATGCAGAGAAATGCTTTCTGGAAGCTTATGACTCTTCAACCAATGAAGGAACTCTTTTGCCCCATTTGTATGTGAATTTAATACAGCTTTATAACTTAAAATGCGAATATAATAGAGCAAGTTATTATTATAATATGCTAAAGGCTGCTAATATCAAGTGGAAAAACGACTTTGTAGAGACATTTTTGGAAGCCTTATTCACACCTATAACCATAGCCATAGGAAACAATAACAGTGATTCTGTTCCCTACGAAAAGATTATGAATAAGCTGCTAAATATATCCTATAAATCTTTAACTCCCTTATACCATTTTTCCTATTTGCGTTTATATATTATAGTAGGAGACCACCTATTCAGGTGTAAAGATTATGCAAGAGCAATGGAATTATATGAGAAGGCTCTAATCAATTATGACAACAGTATTAATAAACCTTATATGAAAAATTTCATAAATATTAGAATAATGGCCTGTAGAAGCATGATTGGCTTAAAGCCCGGCAAATTTATAGTGAACTTAAAATTAGATTATAAAATAAACTGTCCATTTGAAAAATATATGCTATGTTCCCTGTTTTTCTTTGCTCATATAGTATATCTTTCATCAAATCAAACAGCTTTAGCAAGAAAATATTTAATTCGCTGCATCAGATATGCCCAGTCGTCGAACAATCTGATATATAAGGGTATGGGTTATTATAAACTCTTTAAACTTTATAGCCAATTAAATCATAAGAAAGCTAAACTTTATCAGAGAAAATATCTGGAAACTGCGTCTGCCATGGGAATATCGCCAGATAATATACCATATACCTACGATTCTGATTATAATCAATTAGAAGATGATAGAATTAACAGCATAATAAGCTATATCAAGGGCAACTACAGAAAAGACTTAACTCTTTCAATGCTTTCAAAAGAAATTCATATTAGCGAAACACATATTTGTCATCTAATAAAGGACAAAACGGGCTATACATTCAAGGAGCTCTTGCAGCATACTCGAATTCAGGAAGCGAGAAAAATGCTAACTGGAACCCTGTTAAATGTATCGGATATTGCTATAGCAGTTGGATTCTCTAGTTCAAAATACTTCTGTCGTGTGTTTAAAGAGATGTGCGGCTTAACCCCCATTAGTTATAGGAAAAACCATCATAATCATAATATTAAAGAATATGTATAGCCGGTAGATTACTACCGGCTTGTTAAATGACATGCTACATAATGAGAAACAGAAACTTCTTTTAACTCAGGTACTTTTATTTCGCATACATCCATAGCATATTTGCACCTCTTTCTAAACTTGCACCCAGGCGCTGGATTTATTGGACTGGGAACATCCCCTTCCAGTAATATTCTGCTTCTGCTTTTCTCTATTTTAGGATCAGGTATTGGTATGGCAGAAAGCAGTGCTTTAGTATAAGGATGTATAGGATTTGAATACAATTCATTACTGTTGGTCAACTCAACTATAGTGCCCAAATACATTACTGCAATTCTGTCACTTATATGCTTTATCATGCTTAAATCATGGGCTATAAACATATAAGTAAGGTTCATGTCTTTTTGAAGTTTCATTAGCAGATTTACAATCTGAGCCTGTATTGATACATCAAGGGCTGATATAGGTTCGTCGCACACTATAAATTCTGGTTCTATAGCCAATGCTCTGGCTATTCCAACCCTCTGTCTCTGACCTCCGCTGAATTCATGAGGAAATCTGTTGGCATGCTCTCTATTCAAACCTACCTTTTCCAAAAGCTCATATATTCTGCTCTGCCTGTCTCCATTCCTATAAAGTCCATGTATATCTATACCTTCTCCTATAATATCTCCTACTGTCATACGAGGATTCAGCGAAGCATAGGGATCTTGAAATATCATCTGTGCTGTTTTTGCATACTTTTTTGCTTCTGTTTTATTAAGATCATTAATATTTTTACCATTATAATATATTTCACCCTCAGTTGGTCTATACAACCTTATTAGAGTTCTTCCCACTGTAGTCTTGCCGCAGCCGCTTTCCCCTACAACACCTATGGTTTCTCCCTGATTGATGCTGAAAGTTACATTGTCAACTGCCTTTAATACTTGATTCTTACCAACATTAAAGTATTTTTTTAAGTTCTTTACATCTATAAGGGGCTTTTCAGCACTATACATTCTATATAACCCCCCTCAAAACATTTTCCTTTACACCGGAGGCATATTCGTGCAGGAGCCAGCAGGCAGCTTTATGACCACTGTTGATGGCAAAATAATCAGGATCACAATAGTGACATACCTTCATGGCATAATCGCATCTGGCTGCAAAAGCACAGCCTTTCGGTGGAGAAAACAAATCAGGTGGTGTTCCATCAATAGGCATCAACTCTTCCTTATTATGACTATCAAGCCTAGGCACTGACTTTAACAATCCCATTGTATATGGATGCTTTGGGTTGTAATAAATATCATTTACACTGCCATATTCAACAATTTTGCCTGCATACATTACAATCACTCTTTCAGCTAAGTCTGCTACTACTCCAAGATCATGTGTTATTAATATAATGGCAGTATCCAGCTTCTTTTGCAGTTCCTTCATCAAATCAATTATTTGAGCTTGTATGGTAACATCCAGGGCAGTAGTAGGTTCATCTGCAAAAAGTAGTTTAGGACCGCAGGCTAAGGCCATTGCTATCATAGCTCTTTGTCTCATACCTCCACTATATTCATGGGGATACTGCTTTAATCTCATTGCAGGATTAGGTATTCCTACCAATTGAAGCATTTCCAAGCTCCTTACCTCAGCCTGTTTTTTTGTAACTCCACCATGCTTCATCAATACCTCTTGTATCTGTCTGCCTACAGTCATTGTTGGATTCAATGAAGTCATTGGATCCTGAAAAATCATGCCCATGTCTGAACCTCTCACTGCCTGCATTTGTCGCTCATTGAGAGCTAATATATCAACATCATTGAATATTATTGTTCCATTTTTTACTCTTCCCGGTGGTGATGGAATCAGCCTCATTATGCTTTGGGCTGTAACGCTTTTTCCACAACCTGATTCTCCAACTATTGCTATTGCTTCGCCTTTATTAAGATCAAAACTCACTCCTCTTACAGCTTTTACTTCTCCTGCATAGGTATCGAAAGACACCTCTAAGTCCTTTACTTCTAATAACTTGCTCATATATTTCCCTCCTATTTCCTTAGTCTGGGATCCAATGCATCCCTTAGCCCATCACCGATAATGTTAAAAGATAGCATGGCCAAACTAATGAATAAGGCAGGGAAAAATATTTGCCATGGATATGTGGTCAATGTCCTCTGCCCTGCCGATGCTAAAGAGCCCCAGCTAGCCAATGGAGCAGGTACCCCTAAGCCTATAAAGCTGAGAAAAGCTTCCGTAAATATTGCTCCTGGTATTGCAAATGTCAATCTTACTATTATTGGACCTATGGCGTTTGGTATCAAATGTTTGAAAATAATTCTCTTCCCATCAGCACCCAAGGTTCTTGCTGCCAGTACAAATTCCTGTTCGCGAAGCTGAAGGGTCTGGCCCCTGACTAATCTGGCCATCCCCAGCCAGTTTGTCAAAGCTATTGCTATTATTATTGTGTGAAGCCCAGGTCCCATAACCATTATGAGAAGGATTACTACCACCAGATTTGGTATGGTATACAGTATATCCACTATTCTCATCATAATTTCATCAGCATATCCGCCTATATAGCCTGCGATACCTCCATATATGACGCCTATGAGAAATTCTATGACTGCACCAGCTATACCAATAAATAATGATATTCTAGCACCAACCCATATTCTTACAAACAAATCTCTTCCCAAGCTGTCAGTACCAAATATATGTCCTCCAACTCCCGGTGCTTTGTCTACCATTGAAAGATCCTGATCTGAGTATGAATAAGAATACATCATAGGTCCAACTATAGCCATAGCTACAAGAATGCTTAATATGATTAATGCTACAAATGCGGCTCTATTGCTTTTAAGCCTTCTCCACGCATCCTGGAGGTATGTCATGCTGGGTCGAACAATGGCTTGGCTTTCTTGAATGTTTTTTCCTATATATACAAAGTCTTCTCTGCTTATCTCCATAATCATCCCTCCTCCTATGAGCTGCGTTTGCTTATTCTTATTCTTGGATCAATAATGCCATATGCAATATCCACAAGCATATTCATGATTACCAGAATGCTTCCAAAGAATGCAGTAATACCTGTTATAAGAGTATAATCCTGCATGTTTATACTCTGGACATAGAATTTGCCTAATCCAGGAATTGCAAACACCGTCTCAATAACAAATGTTCCTGTAATTATAACTGCTATCCATGGTCCCAAGATAGTTATAACCGGGAGTATTGCATTTCTGATTTGGTGCCTCCATACTATTTCAAAGGGAGACAATCCCTTGGCTTTAGCAGTTTTTATATAATCCTGACCAATTACATCCAGCATGCTTGATCTCATAAATCTTGCAAGATTGGCAATCAGCCCCAAAGAAAGAGCGAAGGTAGGCATTATTGTATGGGCAAAGCTCTTCCATTGAGCTACAGGAAGCCATCTCAGCTTTACACCAAAAACCCACTGAAGCAGTGCCGCAATTACAAATCCAGGAATAGAGACACCTATTATGGCAACAAAAATAGAAAATCTATCCCATCCTCTGTTGTGATTCAGTGCAGCTACCACTCCCAGTAATAGCCCTGCTATTATGCCAACTATCATAGCTCTCATACCTAAGCTGGCTGAAATGGGAAAACCGTTTGCTATTATCTCATTAACTGTTCTGTTTTTGTATTGAAATGACATTCCCATCTTACCTGTAGCCAGATTTTTTAGATATATGAAATATTGCTCATGTAGTGGTTTATCCAATCCGTAATATTTTCTTAAATTCTCTTTTATTTCTGGTACTACCCTTTTTTCATTCATTAATGGATCTCCTGGTATTGCCTGCATCATGAAAAATGTTGCGCTAACAACTATCCAGATAGTAACGATGGCATAAAACAGCTTTTTTGCTATATATTTTATCATTGTGATCACCTCTTTTATTTAAGAAGGTATATGCATGGCACATATACCTTCTTAATCATAGTTTGAATGTTATTTATTTTTGCCTTCTATATATGCATAAACAACATCAATTTCTACTCCTACACCTTTTCTATATACATTCTTAACATATTCTCTTTCAGCATAATCTGTATACCTGAAATATAATGGTCCTATGGGTAAATCTCTCATAAGCATTGCTTCTGCCTGATGAAGGAGTTCAAATCTTTTAACTCTGTCTGTTTCATTTTGAGCTCTTACTATTAAATCATCATATTCAGGATTGTTATATCCCGGGTCATTGTTGCCTGACCAGGAGGTATATAGGTCAAGGTCTGTCATTGGATCTGGATAATCAGGGCCCCATCCGGCATATGATATATCAAAATCATGGTTTTGCTGTCTGTCTATTCTCACAGCAGATGGTACCGGTTCTAATTCAACTTCTATGCCAAGATTCTTCTTCCACATTTCCTGGAAAGCCTGAGCATATAACTGCCCTTCAGCAGTATCGTTGCACATGAATTTAAGCTTTGGCAACTGCGTCAATCCCAATTCCTTCATGCCCTGTTCCAGAAGCTTCTTTGCAGTCTCTACATCATTATCTTTGAAGTAGTCTCCACCCACTTCTCTAAAGGTTTTGTCAGTATTCACATCAGGTATAATATCTGGCTGTACATAGGAAAGAGCCGGTATCCAAGGTCTTTTAGAAACATTTTTTATAAAGGATTCTCTGTCAACGCCGTAGGTTAGGGCTCTTCTGATATTTACATTCTTTAAAACAGGGTGATTTACATTGAAGTCAAAGAACCATACAGATCCATCATTGAAGTTTTTGACCTCTCCCTTTGTCATAGCAGCCTTCTGATCTGCATTGAGAGCTATAGTCATATCTAATTCTTCTGCTTCATACATATTGAATTCAGTCTGGTTATCTGAAATGAAGGGGCCAATTATTTTCTCAAGTTTTATTTCCGATGCATTCCAATAATCCGGATTTTTAACAAAGGTCATTTCTGCTTCGTGCTCCCAAGTTTCAACTTTGAAAGGTCCACAGGTAACAAAGTTCTGAGCCTCTGCGTTGAATTTATTTCCGTACTTTTCAACTATATCCTTTCTTGTAGGATAATATGTTGAAAAGGATACAAGATAGTCAAAATATGCCACTGGATTTTTTAGTGTTACTTCCAAGGTTTTATCATCTATAACTTTAATAGCTACATCTTCAGCAGCTCCTTCTCCCGTATTGTATTCTTTTGCACCAACAATATCATACAGGAAGTATGCATAAGACATTGGATCTTCTGGATTTAATGCCCTTAACCAACCATATTTAAAATCCTCGGCTGTAACAGGTTGTCCGTCTGTCCATTTTGCATCTCTTAAATGGAAGGTATAGGTCTTCCCATCTTCACTGATATCCCATTTTTCAGCTAAACCAGGTATTATTTCTCCATGCTTATATCTTGTCAGTCCTTCCATGATCCAACTCAATATATATATTTCTATATTTGAGTCACTTCTCTGCCAATCCAGAGTTCCAGGTTCCTGGAATAAGCTCAGTCTGAGAACCTGCTCATCTTGTACTGTTCCAACAGTTTGTTCTGCTCCTTCTGTCTGATCTGATGCTGCAGGCTGCCCTGGTGAGCAAGCTGTTAAAATCATAGCAAAAGCAAGCATTACAGCAACAATTGATAATAACCTTTTTTTACTCACAACATTTCCCCCTTTATTTTTTTTGGAATTTGTCTTCCACCTATCAAGGTAAAACATAAGATATTTCATTTCCAAAGTTTGAGATTCCACTTTTTTGCTTCATTTCAATTTCTTTTGTTAACAAATATGAAACATAATTATAAAAAATATAAAAATACTTACATAAGAAGCAATATAAAATGAGAGGCCTAACTGAATTTCAGCTAGACCTCTCATTTTAACCTATAAGCTAGGCTATAATACCTCTCTTTTTTTCATATTTCTCGTATATTTTTTTATCCATAATTTCTTTGATTTTTTCAACTACCACCCATACATCGTGATAGGATATATAAAGAGGAACAGGCGCCAGTCTTATGACATTTGGCTGTCTGAAATCCGGAATAACCCCCATATCCTTTAAAGCTTCGTTTATTCTCACTGCATCCTCATGTTCCAAAGCCACATGTCCACCTCTTCTATGACCTTCTCTTGGATTGCCAATGATAAAACCATACTGGGATAGCTTATTATCAATTAAATACATCATATAATCTGTAATCATTAAGGATTTTTCTCTAAGATTATCAATTCCAGCCTCATTATACATCTTTAACGATCCCTCAAGAGGTGCCATGCTCAATATATGCGGTGTACCCATCTGCCAACCTCCTGCATTATTGGCAGGTTCAAACTTATTTAGCAAATCAAACATCTTTTCTGGCACATAGCCCATCCAACCTGCCATTCCAGGTCTTTTATCAAAATGCTTTCTATTTATATAAATAGTGGCTGGTCCTCCGGGACCCTCGTTCAAATATTTATAGTTGCACCATACTGCAAAATCCACTCCCCATTCCGAAAGCTTATGTGGTACTGCTCCCGCTGAGTGGCAGCAATCAAAACCTATGTATATACCTCTCTTATGGGCTTCAGTAGTAAGATACTCCATATCTAATAGTTGCCCGCTTCTATAAAGAACCGCAGGTAAAAATACTAAGGCAACACCATCATTCATTTTATCTACTATACCATTTTCATCCAAAGTTCTTCCATCCTTGCTCTCAACAACTACTAGATGCTCTTCAGGATTTAAACCTCTTAACAGCAGCTGGCTTTCGATGGCATAGCGATCCGTTGGGAAGTTTAAATCATCAACTAATATCTTGTTTCTTTTGCTGTTGGGTTTAAAAAAAGTTGCTATAACTGAGTGGATGTTTACTGTTGTAGATGAGTGAATTGTGATCTCGTCCTCCTCAGCCCCTACCAAAGGTGCCATAAGCTTCGCCAGTTCCTTTGAAAAATATATCCATGGTACTTCCGCTTTTGACCAGCCGTTTATACCGAGCTTTTTCCATTCCCCTATAACTCTCAATAAGCTATTTTCAGCATCTTTAGACATTAGTCCAAGGGAATTTCCATCCATATAGATTTCACCTTCATTTAGATAAAACCTATCTTTAAATCTTGCTATAGGATCTTCTGTGTCCATTTTTATTGCAAACTCTTCGCTTAGTTCAAATTTTATGCTCACTGAAATAACCCCCTGCTCACTTATTATTAAATCAATGATATCATAATTTTCACACTTTGGTAAATTACTTGGCTACAAGGCTGATTCGTTATAAATATTATTATTGAATATTTGCAACAATATAATAAGATAAACCAAAAGCTATAAAGGCGGTGTTTGTATGGAAATCAAAGAAAGAGTAATGGTACCCCTTGGCTATGGAAAATATGCTCGTTCGGATAAAATAATAAGCCTCGAACCTATAGAAGACGATAGGGGTCCTGGAAGAAGAACAGTTGTTCATAATAATATCATCAAAATATTAAAACTGGAAGCATTATTACTTCCAGTTTATTGTAGTCTATATCTTAAATATGCTATAATTGGAACTAGTGATTCTAGCTTCGTAGGTATCTTAATGATACACATATTTTTTCTTCATGTATCCAAGTATTAAAGAAATAGACTCCACAAGAATTGCTAATATTGCAATATTAGAATATACACTAGATAGATTAATGCCTATTAAACCTAGCATAATAATTACACCTATGGATAAGTACTTTAATTTTTTTCTTCTTTGTTCGCTGATGATTGGCTTGTTAGGATGGTCAACAGGAGAAAATATATAAGCTATTATAGCTGAGAAAATTATTATAGCTATTTTTCCATAGATTGTAATGTTCAAGGATAACCCCAAGAAAATACATGAACCTAGAAATAACAAGGATGTTATGAAGCATCGCCAGTAGGTCTCTTCGTGATAACCTCCCGCAAAGACCCTTATTGCAGTAAAGAATAAGAATGCTACCAAAAATTCTGTTGTTAAGGATAAAAAAGAAAAAAACAATATATATATAATAGTCTTCGAAGCTTCACTAAGCAAACACTCAATTCCAAATTTTATTTTTATTAATTGAAGATCGGTCAAATCAGATACATTATCCTTAATATGCATGGTTAACCAATTAGCTATGTTGTTCATAGTATTCATCCTTTAACGGAAATCTCATTAGAAATTCTGTTTCTTCATCGCTGCTTAAAACTTGAATATGTCCATTATGTTTTTTCAGCATGCTATTTACGATATATAATCCTAAACCATGTTCTGCCTTTTGCTTTTTTGTTGAGAACCCATTCTCAAATATTCTGTCAATGATATTTTCAGGTATTTTAGGGCCATTGTTGGCTATGGATATGTAATACTCATTATTCTCTATATATGTACACATAGATACAGCTCTATTATACTTTTTTTCAGATGAAATCAAGCATTCGAATGCATTATCCATAATGTTGCTGATTACGCTTATAAGGTCATTATCCACAACATTCAAGAGGTTTAAGGGAGCTTCAACTTCCACATCTAAATTTATATTATTTTCATAAGCATAATTGCTTTTAACAACAAGCAATCCATCAATATACACATTTCCTGTATCAAATATTTTATATGAAGTTTTTAATCCTTCAGTAAGATTATTAATATATTTCCTTATTCTTTCAAGGGCATCAGGTTTATTAATTACGCAAATAGCATGTATAGCATTTAAATGATTGGCAAAATCATGCTTTTCTCTTCTTATAATGTTAATTATGGTTTCAAGGTTGTTTATGTACTCCGCTTGTAATGTAAATTTCTGTTGAATGTTCAAAAGCTTTATTCTATCCCGAAAATCAAGAATTCCAAATGCAATATAAATCAGAAAAATAAGCAGTAATAAAACTTCATACTTAAGATAATCATTTGGATTATTAACAATAAAATTAAAGCTAGCAAAGAAAATGCACATTAAATATATTCCTAAAACAGAATAATTAATAAGACCAGTATTTAACTTTCTACCTGAAGATTTAATTATTGGCTTTAACCTGCTTCTAAAGGCTAATATTGCTATTGACAATTGCACTGCTTTTGTTATTGCAGAGAATACCGTTTTGGTAGGTGGATTGTTCAAAATATAATTAAAACCTATACCAAATAACGCATCTGCAAAAATAACTATAAAGTACTCAGTAATAACAATTACAACGACTGAAATAGCAATTGCTAATAAAGACATAAATATATTATTTTTTAATATTACACTAAGCATTATACCTGTGAAAGTTGATAATATTATCGTATGATAGCCAAAAGGAAAACTGAGTGTTATCCAAAAAGAAAAAACTGTATATATAACTATAAATAGTAAAATCTTTAGCCTATTTTCATTTAGATAAGCTTCTCTATCATTAATAGTAACTGACGAAGTTATTAAAAAGATAAATATTCCTTCAAGAAATGCAAATAATACTTCATTGATAATGAAATTAATCATATAAAAAGCCCTCCATTATTGGCTAAAATAAGGGGTATGACCCCTTATTTTAATAATTCTTCAGGACATTTTACCTGTTGAAAAAGAACCATTGTTGCTGCGGAAGCTGAAGTAGTACCAACAAATAGTGCAAGTAAAGCCAGCATGGATAGAGATTGTTTGCGAATAAGACTAACTATTTTCTTCATAGTAACCCTCCTTTCACAATTATATACTATTCATGCCTGTCCAAAAATAAGTCAATATGCTATTGTGAGAATCTGTTACAGATTTCATTAATTGGTGCTTATTACTGCTATTTTTATGGAGTATCCTGCTTTCCGCGAACTCATTGCACAATTTACAAAATTCTCCCAATATTTACTTCCATAATATCAAAACGTCATTAATTAATCAATATTTATTTAAATGTGTCATATATTGATTAACTTCTTTGCTTTGCTTATTTATGTATCAAATATTGAAAAAATCGAACAATATATGTATATACAGGATACAAAATCATAAGAGAGGGGAAAACAGATGACAAGAAAGACGAAAACAATGGATGGAAATCAGGCAGCTGCCTATATATCCTACGCTTTTACTGATGTAGCTGCAATTTTCCCAATTACTCCATCTACTCCTATGGCGGAAGGAGTAGATGAATGGGCTGCCCATGGTAAAAAGAACATCTTCGGTCAGCCAGTACGGGTGGTAGAGATGCAGTCAGAAGCCGGTGCCGCAGGAGCTGTTCATGGTTCCTTGCAGGCAGGAGCATTGACCACTACATATACTGCGTCTCAGGGTCTATTGTTGATGATACCCAATATGTATAAAATGGCTGGTGAGCTATTGCCGGCAGTGTTTCATGTTAGCGCTCGTGCCATAGCAGCTCATGCATTATCCATATTCGGAGATCACCAGGATGTGATGGCAACTCGACAAACAGGTTTTGCACTTCTTGCATCCAGCAGTGTTCAAGAAGTTATTGATTTGGCAGGAATTGCCCACTTAGCAGCAATAAAATCCAGAGTTCCTTTCCTTCATTTTTTTGATGGATTCAGAACTTCCCATGAATATCAAAAAGTTGAAGTCCTAGAATATGAAGAATTAGAAAAACTGTTGGATTATGATGCTTTGAAAGCTTTCAGGGATCGTTCTCTAAATCCTGAACACCCTGTTGCCAGAGGAACAGCTCAAAATCCTGACATTTACTTCCAGGGACGAGAAGCTGCCAACCCATACTATGAAAAAGTGCCGGATATAGTTGCAAGCTATATGAATGAAATAAGTAAACTTACAGGAAGAAACTATAAGCCATTCAACTACTATGGTGCAGATGGTGCTGAATATGTAATTGTAGCTATGGGCTCAGTCTGCGACACTATAGGAGAAACTGTAGATTACCTATTGAATAAAGGTGAAAAAGTGGGAATGATTCAGGTACACCTATATCGTCCCTTCTCCTCAAAATATTTTTTCAATGTGTTGCCTTCTACAGTAAAAAGAATAGCTGTTCTTGACAGAACAAAAGAGCCTGGTTCTGCAGGTGAGCCTTTATACCTTGACGTGAAGAGTCTTTTTTACGGCAAAGCCAATCGACCTTTAATAGTAGGAGGAAGATATGGATTAGGTTCAAAAGACACAAGGCCTTCTCAGATTATTGCCGTATATAAAAACCTAATGCAGCCAGAGCCTAAGGATGATTTCACTATAGGTATAGTGGATGATGTAACAAATACTTCTCTTCCTGAAGAAGATATTGTTGACACCACTCCAGAAGGTACTATCCAATGTAAATTCTGGGGGTTGGGTTCTGATGGTACTGTAGGAGCAAACAAATCTGCAGTCAAAATAATCGGAGATCATACAAACCTATATGCTCAGGCATATTTCTCCTATGACAGTAAAAAATCAGGAGGTTCAACCATATCCCATCTTCGTTTCGGGAAAAAACCTATTAAATCACCATATTTGATTTATAATGCAGACTACATTGCTTGCCACAATAAATCCTTTGTAAATCAATTTGACTTGTTAAAGGGTATAAAAAAAGGTGGTACCTTTGTGCTAAATTGTCCATGGACTCTTGAAGAATTGGATGAGAAGTTACCGGCTTCTATAAAGAAAGCCATTGCTCAAAATGATGTGAAGTTCTACATCATTAACGCAATGGAAATTGCCAGCAAGATTGGTCTTGGTAACAGAATCAATATGATTATGCAATCTGCTTTCTTTAGCCTGGCCAATGTGATCCCTGTTGAGGATGCAGTAAACTATCTCAAACAGAGTATTGAAGATATGTATGGCAAAAAGGGAGAAAAAATAGTGGAAATGAACAAAAAGGCAGTGGACGAAGGGGTTTCAGGGCTAATAAAAGTAGATGTGCCTTCTCATTGGGCCCAGGCTGAAGATGATGAGCTTCCAGCTAAAGAAGAACCAGATTTTGTTAAAAATATTCAAAGGCCTATGGCCAGACATGAAGGGGATGAGTTGCCGGTCAGTGCCTTCAAAGGTATGGAAGACGGAACCTACCCGCTGGGAACTACATCTTATGAAAAAAGAGGCATAGCGCCTATGCTTCCACAATGGCAAACAGAAAAATGTATTCAATGTAATCAATGCTCCCTCGTCTGCCCTCATGCAACAGTAAGACCTTTTCTTTTGGATGAAGAGGAAAAAGGCAGGGCTCCTCATACCTTTGAAACCAAAAAAGCTGTGGGAAAAGGACTTGAAGGATTGCATTATCGCATTCAGATTAGTCCCTTGGATTGTACTGGCTGCGGCAACTGCGCAGATGTATGTCCCGCCCCAGGAAAAGCATTGGTGATGGTGGATGCAGAAGAAGAAATCCTAAGGCAGGAAGAAAACTGGGAGTTTGCCTTGACTATCAAAGATAAAGATCACTTAATCGATAAAGGAACCGTTAAAAATAGCCAGTTTGCAAGGCCTTTGCTGGAATTCTCCGGAGCATGCGCTGGCTGTGGTGAAACCGCCTATGTAAAACTTGTGACCCAACTTTTTGGAGACAGAATGATGATTGCCAATGCCACAGGCTGTTCTTCCATCTGGGGAGCCAGTGCGCCATCGATAGCCTATAGTACTACTGCTGAAGGCAGAGGTCCTGCTTGGTCCAACTCATTATTCGAAGATAACGCAGAATACGGATTCGGGATGGCCATTGCTGTGAAGCAGATACGTGAACGACTAGGCGAATTGATGAGACAGGGTCTGGAGTCAGATTTGGATGATGAATGCAAAGCTGCTTTTAAAGTATGGCTTGACAACATGGAAGATGGCGATGGCTCCAAGAAAGCTTCCCAAAGAATTCTTGAAACACTGAAGAAACATAATCATCAAAATCATCCCATTGCAAGGGAAATACTAGAAAAGAAGGATTATCTCACAAAGAAATCCATATGGATTATTGGAGGCGATGGCTGGGCATATGATATAGGTTATGGTGGTGTAGATCAGGTATTAGCCATGGGTGAAGATGTTAATCTTTTGGTATTGGATACAGAGATCTACTCCAACACCGGAGGCCAATCCTCTAAGTCGACTCCAACAGCCGCAGTAGCCAAATTTGCTGCTGCAGGTAAACGAATCCGAAAGAAGGATCTAGGCATGATGGCTATGAGTTACGGCTATGTCTATGTAGCTCAAATAGCTCTTGGTGCCAATATGAATCATGCACTAAAAGCAATAACAGAAGCAGAGAAATATAAGGGACCTTCCCTCATCATAGCCTATGCTCCTTGCATAAGCCATGGCATCAAAACAGGTATGGGCACCAGTGTCGCTGAAGAAAAGAAGGCTGTGGAAGCAGGATATTGGCACCTATATAGATACAACCCCATGCTAAAAAAAGAAGGCAAGAACCCATTTGTTCTTGATTCTAAGGAACCAGGCGCTTCCTTTAGAGAGTTCATAGAGGGAGAAATCCGATACTCACAAATCATGAATGTCTTCCCTGATATAGCTGACGAATTATTTGCTAAGGCAGATGAACATGCAAAGGAAAGATATGAAACCTATAAGAGATTGGCAGAGATGAAGTACTAAGCATAAAAGAAAGGAGCCATGGCTCCTTTCTTTTATGCTTATTTCTGATTACTATCTACCCATTCTTTGGCGTTTTTTACCTGTTCATCGTCAGGTATTGGAACTCTTGATTCAGCAGATTGAAGTTTATTAATATTTGCCCAGGCCGCAGTGTTATGCTCTTCAATAGGTATACCCATTTTCTTATCCTTTTTCTTATTAGTAGCCATAAAATCACCTCTTTATTATTATCTTCAAAAGCTATGAAAGTATGAAACTTAGCGTAAAGTTACCATAGGGATTATATGGAAATAAAAGTAAAACAATAGAAAAGAAGACTTCATCCTGTTATGATATAAGCTGACAAACAAATAAACAAAAAAGGATGGGAGTCTTCTATGTA
>NZ_JAWLCK010000061.1:0-16619 GCF_041687175.1 Lutispora sp. | reverse complement strand
AGATTTACTGTATCAGCAAACTCTATAATATCCTTTATGTTTAAGAGTGAAGTGTCACCTGTAACAGCTACTTCATCTTCTTTTGCATCTTCTTCTTTCTGGAAAAGAGTTTCCCCGTTTTTAACAATCTTAATTATATTTGTATGAGAATCTTTGATAGAAACTTCTGCGGATTCATCATCTGAGTAAACCTTGGCTTCGATATAAAGGTTTTCAACACCTTGAAGATGGTACACGGAGCAGTAATCTTCTTTTAAAAGTCTTCTGATTTCATCATAGTCTTCTTCCTTTACACTTTCTAATACCTGAAGCTCTCTATCTGCATCTCCTCCAACTACTCCGGCTATAGCTGCAGCATCAATACCTATAAGGCCTCCTGTATTTGGCACCACAACACCTTTTACATTCTTCACTATGTTTCCGCTGCAACCAATTTCCATTCTTTTTGGTTGCTTGCCCAAAACAGCCTTAGCTTTAGCTGCTGCATAAGCAATGGCTATGGGCTCAGTACAGCCAAGGGCTTCTATAAGCTCATCCTTTAAAATCAATATATAGTTTTCGCAAACTTCTTTTGTCAACATGTTTTTTTCCTCCTGTTTATAGTAAATTTAATATATGAGTAAGAGCTCCTGACAATTGCATCCATTATAGAATACCTGCAATATAAGGCTCAGTATAAAAATAGAAAAGCAATGGAACACTCTATTTAGTTAGCAGAAGCTGTTTTATTTGTCATGATTTTCAGGATAGTATCATCCATATTCTTCATTCCTTCACTGGATAATACTCCTAGATTTCTAATAGTAGCTTCTGCGTCATCTCCTACAATTCCATCATAATTGGATATGACTATTCCATTTACTGCAAGATATGCTTGTATTACTGCTTCACTTGCTGCAGTAGATAATTTATAAGCACAACCTCCTTTCGCACCGTCACATACCATGCCTGATATGGCACCTACCATATTGCTTATGGTACCTACCAGTTGATCATAATCTCCACCTAAAAGCCATGCAATAGAGGCTGAAGCACCAATGCCTGCTGCCACGCTGCAACCGCATACAGGGGAGAGTTTTCCTGTGTACTCTTTTATATAGGCAGTTATCAGATGGCTCATTGCCAATGCCCTGGATAACTTTTCTTCATCATATCCCAAATATCTGCAAACAATAGTAGGTGGTATTATAGCTGTAATACCGTGATTTCCACTTCCCGCACTGCTCATTACAGGCAAGTTAATACCTGCCATCCTTGCATCACAGGCGGCAGAAGTTAATATTCTTACCTGGTTTACAATATCATCTCTTAATATGCCTTTCTGTAATAACTGGCTCATACCTGCACCTAGGCCAATTTTATCCTCAAGTCCTTTATTAGCCATGGTGATATTCAGTTCAACCCCTTCAAGTAGAAAGCTGATATCATCAAAGTCAACATTTTCGACAAAGTCTTTTATCCCCCTGATACTTAAGTTTTTTAGAGAAATTCTATTGCCATTAAAACCATTGTTAAAGACACATTTTATGTCTTCTGCAGAATGTATGACTTTGCCCTTTGATTCCAGGTAAACAATATTTGTATGATAATCTCTTACCTTGCAGCAGGCAGTGCCTTCATTTGTTGTAACAAGGGCTTCAATATAGAAGTTGCCCTGATCATCTACAATTTCAGTGGAAATAATATTTTTCGAAACTATATCCTTTGCTTTATTTATATGGGATTCATTAACATTTTTAAAAAGCTCTAGTCCAAATTCAGGGTTTCCGCATAATACTGATAAAGCTACCGCAAAGACTATACCTCTTTCATTAGTGCCAGGTATTCCGACTCTCATGCCATTCTTGTAAATATTAGGGCTCAGTTTAATACTGATTTTTTCAACATTCCCTTTTAATTCTTTATAAGCCGTTGACACTGCCAGAGCAACTGCAACAGGCTCCGTGCAGCCTATAGCGGGCTTAACTTGCTGTTTAAGAATCACTAAGATATCCTCTTTACCCAACACTAAAACTCCTTTCCATGAATAAATACCATAAAAACTTTTTTAATATATGCTTGTTTGCAATTATCATGCCAATTATAAAAAATGACAATCTTGATTATGTTAATCAAGCAATTGGAAAATTAATAACCTTTTATTAAGAGCAAAATTGCTGTAAAATGCATTATAGTGAAAAATCAAAAAAGTGATTTATTCCTATTTAATATAATTAAGAAAAATACTTTAAAACTGAGGAGTCAGCTATAAAGTGTATATGAACAAAAAATATTACTGATATTCTAATGAATAAAGGATAATTTCGAGAAATATTTTTCATATTTGAAAAATATTTTTCAAATATGAAAAATTTAATTATGGCGAATAGTTTTTTACCTAGAGTATAAAAACTAGTAAGACGAATTAAAGGAGTGGTGAACAGGGTAAATGATATGACAAAACAATATAATTTACATTAAATGTTTTTCAATTTTGAAATTATATGCTCTTTATGTTTAAGTTTAATAAAAAATTATTTTATTTACAACTGTTAATTTTAAAATAACTATCTAGCCAGAAAACGCATATTCAATGCTTTGTGGGCAGTTTTATATTTTTTTCGCTTTTTATTATGGCATGAATATTGCATTAATAAAAAGTGACTCAGTCAATTCAATAGAATAAAGAATGGTTAGGAGGAAAAAGAATGCTAAACAAAAAAACAAAATCTATTATCGCTTTGTTACTAGTTGTTGTAATGAGTTTTGCACTTGTTGGCTGTGGCTCATCAAATAATGAACCGGCTCAACCAGCAGGCGAAGCAACTGGCGAAGCAAAAACATCTGAACTAAGACCTGAGGGTGTACCTGCTGATTACCCAAATAAAGAAATTCAATGGATTTATGCTTTTGGTCCTGGATCCCCAATGGATGCTTATTTCAGAATCTTAGCAGACAAGATTCAGAAAATGGAAGGCTGGAAACATGGCTTTGTAGTTACTTACAAAGAGGGAGCTAGTGGAAGAATTGGCTGGAATGCTTTTGCTGAAGCAAAACCTGACGGATACACACTTGGATTTGCTCCAAGCGCTATGTTAATCTCTGCTGTTTCAGAGGATGTATCCTACGGCGCTGACAAAATGAGCTATATAATAAATACTATGTCTGACCCTGGCGCTATAGGTGTTAAATCTGATTCTAAATACAACTCACTTCAAGAGTTAGTAGAAGCAGCAAAAGCAAACCCTGGAAAAATAACTATCGGTGTTACTTCAACAATCGGTCAGGAAGGTTTAACAGTAAGACTTATAGAAAAAGCTTCCGGTGCTAAATTTAACATGGTTGCTTTCGATGGAGAGGCTGAAATATTCGCAGCTGTTATAGGAAACCATCTTGATGCTTTCTGCTTGAACATTTCTGACGCAACTACATTCATCGAAGATGGACAGGTTAAGATCCTTGCTACAGGTGATGATGAAAGATCTCCATTCTTACCTGATGTACCAACTTATAAAGAAAGCGGATATGATGTTACTCAGCTTAACATGAGAGGTATAGGTGGACCTGCAGGAATACCTGAGCCCATAAGACAATACCTTGAGAACTGCTTCATAGCTGCTGCAAACGATCCTGAAATCCAAGCTAAAGCAGCTGAAATGAAGATTCCTGTTGATACTTTGACAGGTGCTGAATTAGAAGCTCAGTTTAAAGCTATTTCTGAAACATACAGAAAGCTTTATGAAGAAGATCCTTGGAACTAACAATTTAAAGATGCAAAAATAACTTCGGGGGTGGTTTTACACCCCCCTAAAATCATAAATAAAATGTGCAGGTGGTGCGCTAATGGAAAATAAAACTTCAAAAAAATCATTTAACTTTAACTATTTATCGGTAGCTTTAATTTATATCTGGGCTTTGGCATTTTTGCTTTGGACTCCTAAGATAAAGGATCCTGGGTCAAGAATGTTTCCTGTTGCAATAAGTATTTTTGCTATAGTGTTGGCAACTATACTATTACTGAAGACCTATTTCAAATGGGGAAAGCAGGAAGAACTTGATTTTAGCGGCTCAAAGATGGCTATGTTGATGGCTGCTTTGCTTATTGCCTATGTTGCTTTAATAGAAGCAGTGGGTTTCTATTTGGCAACACCATTTTATCTCTATATAACTATGTGGGTGCTAGGACAGAGGAAAAAGAAGCTTATGATTTCAATTTCCATTCTGATGCCTTTGATCGTATTTGTGTTCTTTGATCTGATTCTGGGAATGCAAATACCTGAAGGCATGTTGCTTCCCATGTTGCTAGGATAATTTCTATACGAGGAGTGTAATATATGGAGTTTTTTCAATATGCTTTGGAAGCATGTACTTTTGATAACTTATTGTGGATGACGATAGGTGCTTTGGTTGGTTCTATTCTCGGTGCTCTGCCAGGAATGTCAGCCGATACAGGTATTGCAATATTCTTACCATTGACATTTAATTTGGAACCAGTTACCGGACTTATTACTCTAGGTGCCATATATGTAACCGGATCCTTCGGTGGTAATATAACTGCTGTTTTAATAAATACCCCTGGAACTTCAGACTCTTTGTTTATGACTTTGGATGGTTATCCGATGACTGTTCGAGGTGAGGGGTTAAGAGCAATTGGTATAACGACCTTCAGTGCCTTTATTGGCGGAATGATAGGATCCATTGCACTGCTCTTTATTGCTCCTCCATTAGCTCAAATAGCAATAAAGTTTGGTCCTTGGGAATTATTCCTTACAACATTGATGGGACTTATCATAATACTTGGCCTTGTAAAAGGTGGTATGCTAAAAGGCCTCATAAGTGCATCATTAGGTTTCTTATGCACCATGATTGGTATGGATGGTATTACTGGTTTGAGCAGATTGAACTTTGGAATCAAACCCATATATGACGAACTGCCATTGTTGCCTGTAGTATTGGGTATGTTTGCGGTATCTCAGGTGTTGGCTCTGGCAGCAGACAAGACTGAGACCATTTCCATAGACAAGTCGTCTATGAAAGGATCGCCTTTCCTTTCTTTGAAGGACCATTTATCTATGCTGTTTAACAATATTAGATCTTCAATCATAGGTACAGTAGTAGGCATTATACCAGGTGCAGGAACAACGGTTGCCGCTGGTATTAGCTATAATTTAGCAAGAAAAGGTGATAAACATCCTGAGACCTTTGGAAAAGGTAACGATCAGGGACTTGCTACAGTTTCCGCAGCTAATAACGCAGTTGTTGGAGGTTCTCTGGTTCCGCTTTTGACATTAGGAATACCTGGAAATGGAACTTCAGCTCTTTTCCTTGGAGGTTTATTAATTCATGGTTTGGCACCAGGAACTCAGTTATTCAATAGAACACCGGAAACTGCCTATGGATTATTCTTCGGTTTAATCATGGCCAACTTCTTTATTCTGTTGATTGGATTGTTTGGTGCTCCCATATATGCTAAGGTAACTAAAGTGCCTATTAATATATTGATACCCATAGTTGGATCCTTATGTATATTAGGTGCTTACACATATCGTAACTTGGCATTTGATAACTTCTTGATTATAATATTTGGTATTATCGGCTACTACATGGTTAAAGCGGATATACCTATGGCACCTTTTGTACTTGCATTTGTATTAGGTAAAAATACCGAAATACACTTCAGAAGAAGTTTGCTGCTTACTGATGGAAACTTAGCTTCTGTAGCATTTACACCTTTAGCAATAGCTTTGCTTACAGTAGACTTGATATTCTTGCTCTCACCATTCTGGGGAGATATTAAAAAGTTTTTCAAGAAAGATAAAGAAGCTGCAAACTGCTAATTATTAGTTCTATATATATGAAAGGGAGAATTACTATGGAAATGATGACAAAGAAAGAAAGAGTCATGGCAGCCATAAAAAAACAGGATGTTGATAGAGTTCCCTTTGGCATGTGGTATCATGTGCCTCATGTGGACCAGGATCCTGTTGAGCTGGCAGAAGTTCAAATACAACAAGCTCACAGCTATGATTTAGACTTCATTAAGTTGATGCCTTTTGGAAACTATGGTGCCCATGATTATGGACTAAGCTGTACTTTTTACTGCACTAAGGACAAGCCTGTATTTGAAAGAAAGTTCGCTATTGATGATCCTAAGGAATGGACAGAATTAGAACCTCTTCCAGGCTACTTTGGTAACCATGGGAAAAATATACTGTTAGCAAGACAAATCAGAAAGCAGCTTAAGGGTGAAGAGATTCCATATATACAGACTATTTTCAGTCCCTTAACTACAGCTAAAAAGCTGGCTGGACCAAAAATATTTGAGCATATGAGATCTCATCCTGAGTACTTGCATCAAGCATTGGCTGCAATAACAGAAACCACTATAAATTTTGTTAAGTTAAATATTGAAGAAGGGGTAGCTGGATTCTTCTTCGCAACTCAGTGTGCCAACAATGAGTGGGTTACTGAAGCTGAATACGATGAGTTCGGAGTTAAATATGACCTTCAAGTAATAGATGCATATAAAGATATAACCTATTTCAATGTTGCCCATATCCATGGTGACAACACAATGTTTGAAAAGGTTGCAAATTACCCATGCAACTGCATCAACTGGCATGACAGATGGGTAAAACCAAGCATGGCTGAAGCCAGAAAAATAAGTGATAAGTGCTTCTTAGGCGGTATCAATGAGAAATGGTTATCCACAGCTAAGCCTGAGGAAGTTCGAGATCACATAAGAGAAGGTGTTTTGGCAGCTGGCCGTATAGGCTTGATGGTTACACCTGGTTGTGTAGCTGAATTGAGCACACCTGAAGTAAACTTCTATGCTGCAAGAACAGCTGTTGAAGGTCTATAAGAATATAACTAAATAATGTTTTGATTCCCCAAGGGCATATATTTGTATAAGTGTTTAAAGAACATTTGGCTATTGGGGAAAACTTTTAATCTGTTTAATCTGTTAGGGATAATTAATATTAAAGTAATAAAGGAGTTGGTAGTCCCGTGGACGGTGGCAGTTCGATACTATTTATTTTACTATTGGTATTTTTATTGGGTGCAGCCTATTGTGCATCTTCAGAGATCTCTTTTGCATCCGTAAACAAAATCCGCTTAAAAAGTTATGCTGATAATGGGGACAAGCGAGCCATAAATGCAATGTATATCAATGATAATTTTAATAAGGCATTGACAACATTGCTTATAGGCAACAATATAACCCATATTGCATTTGCTTCGGTGGCAACCTTGGTTTCAACCCGGTTATGGGGTGTAGAATCTGTTAAGTATACAACTATTGTCTCGACTTTTGTAGTATTTTTGTTCAGTGAAATGATTCCTAAGAGCTATGGAAAAGCAAACAGCACAAAAATTGCCCTTGCTGTTTCAGGTTCATTGCGGGCATTGATGAAAATACTTGCGCCTGTAGCTTATTTCTTCACATTGATAAGCAATGGTGTGTCTAAATTATTTCCCGTGAAGGATGATGAACCTGCCATAACTGAGGAGGAACTGTATGATATCATTGAAACAGCCAATGAAGAAGGCGTCTTGGATGAAGATCAACAAGTGCTTGTTAGTTCTGCATTGGATTTTGATGATATAACGGTCGGTGATATATTTATTGCTAAGAAAAATATTGTGGCATTGGATATAGATTCCCAACGAAAAGAAATCCTGCAGAATATAAAGAATTACAAATATTCTCGCATACCAGTATATAGAGATAATATAGATAATATCATCGGTATCCTTCCAGTCAGAAAGTTCTTAAAAGCATATATAAAGGGTGAAGTAACTGATATTGAGGATATGCTTATACAACCACATTATACAAAGAGCAATATGCCTATCGATGATTTGCTCAAAGAAATGAGCAGTAAAAAACTTCACATGTCTATAGTCGTCGATGACCAGGGCAAAACTCTTGGTATTGTTACAGTAGAAGATATTTTAGAGGAACTTGTAGGTGAGATATGGGATGAGGATGATGTAGTCAGCCTATAAAATCCCAATCAGTGCAAGGACAATTGTGTGGATTAGGAAACATTTATTGAAAAACTACAAAAAAGAACGGGAGTTGGTTTATTTATATGGACATTTGGCCTTATATAGGCATTGTTATATGCTTAGCATTTTCTGCATTTTTCTCCGGGTCGGAAATAGCTTATGCTTCTGCTAACAAAGGCAGGCTCAAGAAAGCGGCGGAGACAGATAATAAGAGAGCAAAGATAGCTTATTATATTTCTGAACATTTTGATGATGCATTAACTACCATACTGATTGGAAACAATCTTGTAAATATTGCTGCATCCTCTATTACTACAGTAATAGCCATTAGTCTTATGGGAGAGTCAGGAACTGTAGTTGCTACTATAGTTATGACCATACTTATTCTTATCTTCGGTGAGATAACACCAAAGGTAATAGCAAAACAGCAATGCGATAAATTTGTTTTGTTGGTATCTTATCCACTGAGATTATTAATGTATGTATTGAAGCCTGCTATAGTTGTTGTTGTAGGCTTAGTCAATTTAGTTTCAAAACTATGGAAAAAGGATAGTATCAATGAGCCTTCAGTTACAGAAGAAGAGTTGGTTTCAATAATTGAAAGTGTTGAAGATGAAGGCGTTATAGATAAAGAAAGAAGTGACTTGTTGCAGTCAGCCTTGGAATTCTCTGATATATCAGTTGAAGAAATCCTTACCCCTCGTACGGATATGATTGCTATTGATATAAATGATGATATGGATTCCATTATAGAAACAGCTTTAGAGTCACCCTATTCAAGAATACCTGTCTATGAAGATAGTATTGATAATATAATAGGTGTACTTCACATTGGAAGATTTCTGAGAAAGCTTGCTGATAATAAAGAAATAGATATACGCTCTATACTGATAGATGCCTGCTTTGTTCACAAGACGATGAAGCTTCCGGATATTTTTGATGAACTGAAAAATCGTCGTCTTCAGATGGCCATTGTTACCGATGAATATGGAGGAACCATGGGCTGCATAACCATGGAGGATGTTCTTGAGGAACTGGTAGGAGATATATGGGACGAGACAGATGAGATTATAAATGAGTTTAAAGCTATTGGTGAAAATACCTATGAGGTCAGTGGAGACTTATCTCTCCGTGATTTCTTTGATTATGTAGATGTAGATGACCGTGATTTTGAAAGTGATTATAGTACTGTAGGTGGCTGGGCTATCGAGATGATAGATGACATACCTGGCATAGGTGATACTTTTAAATATAAAAATCTTACCATTAAGGTCATTGAGTTGGATGGTATGCGTGTGACAAAGCTTTCAGTATTTGTTGCACAGGAATAAAAGGTAAACTATGTTGTCTAACAATTTAAATATATATTTTATATAATAGGAGGAATTGTCAATGAAACCTATAGAAAGAATAGAAGCATTATTAGCAGGAAAGAAACTTGATACACCCGCAATGAATTTATGGAAGCATTTTCCGCCTTATGATGAAGATCCAAAGGAACTTGTTAAGAAGACCATACAGTTCCAGGAAAGATTTAATTGGGATTTCGTAAAGGTAACTTATCAAGGATTATATTCAATCCAGGATTGGGGTTCTAAAATTAAATGGCCGGAAAGAGACTGTGAGTGGCCAAATACTTGCTCAGGTGTTGGAGTAGTAACAGATTTCTCAATCAAAAAGCCCGAGGATTGGAAGAACCTTAATGTATTGCCCATGGATCAAGGCTCAATGGCTGATTCTATTTTAGCAGCCAAAGAAATTACCAAGAGATTTAAAGGAGAGGCTCCTGTAGTTGTTACTGTATTTACTCCTTTGACTACTGCAATAAAGATGAGCGGAGACAAAATGTTGGTTCATATGAGACAATACCCTGAATATTTCAAAAAAGGTTTAGAAGTAATAACAGAGACCACAATCAATTTTGTTAAAGAGTTAGTTAAAAATGAAGCTGATGGAATATTCTTTGCCAGCCAGTTGGGAACCTATGACAGAATGAGCGTTGCAGAATATGAAGAGTTTGGTAGACCATATGATCTACAGATACTTGAGGCTGTACAGGGTAAAACTTGGTTCAACATTATGCATATGCATGGTAATGCTCCAATGTTCGACCTCTTGGAAAAATATCCGGTACAAGCTATCAATTGGCATGACAGACTGGTAGATTTGAAATTGAAAGATGGAAGAAGCAAAAGTGATAAGTTAATAATCGGCGGAGTTGACGAGTTCAAGGTATTGCATGAAGCAAGTGATGAGGAACTCTTAGCACATCTTCAGGATGCAATGGATCAAGTTGAAGATAAGAGACTCATATATGGACCAGGATGCTGTGTACCTCTATATGTAAATGAAGATAGATTCGAAGTTGCAAAGGAACTTCTTAAGAAAGTGTCACAATAATATCTAAAGTATCATAATTAGTAATAAGACTTTATAATTTCATATGTAGCAATTAATCTGACTTAGAAATTGTATAGGAGATTTATTCTCCTATACAATTTTGCTATTTATGGGTAAATGATAAATATTCCTATTTAAATGAGAAAGGAGAAAAATAATGATCAATCAAGACGAGAAAAAATCAGAAGAGCTTCTAAACTGTGGATTGCAGGATATAGATAGACATAAGGAAGATTTCAAAACCGCTGAAAGATGGGCTATAATCGGTGTAGCAGGCAACATTATACTTACAGTATTTAAAGCCTTTGCAGGTATTGTGGGAGGAAGCAGCGCCATGGTAGCTGATGCAATGCATTCTGCATCAGATATTGTGGCTTCAGCTGTGGTATATATAAGCCTGAAGATTGCTAAAAAACCTGCAGACGAAGACCATCCCTACGGTCACGGAAAAGCTGAAGCCATTTCCTCTGCAATAGTAGGATTAATGCTGGTGGCAGCTGGATTTGAGATACTAAAGACTGCTTATGAAACCATAAGTGCCGGTTCCATAGAGGCACCTGGAATCATAGCCCTATATGCAGCAATAGTCTCAATCATTACCAAAGAAATGATGTACAGACTCACGTACAAAGTCGGGAAAAGAATAAACAGTCCATCAACTATAGCCAATGCCATGGATCATCGATCCGATGCATTCTCATCCATTGCAACATTTATAGGTATTGGTGGGGCAATTCTTGGATACCCAATAATGGATCCTATTGCCGGTGGATTAGTAGCTTTATTCATATTAAAAATGGGGTATGACATAATCAAGGATGCAGTAAATCAGATTATGGACAAATCTGCTGAAGAAGAAAAATTGGTCAAAATAAAGGAAGTAGTTATGAGCACCCATGGAGTCAGGGATGCCCATGACATTCGTGTAAGGCAGAGTGGCCCGTTTTATCTGGTAGACTTGGATATATGTGTAGATAGTAATGTAAGTATCGCTGAAGCTCATGACATATGCGATATTGTAAGGAATAATGTGCATCAATCTTTAGACAAGATACATGAAGTAAGAGTCCATGTGGATCCTATGGATAAGGAATAAAATAAAAAAGTATTGGAAAATTGGAAGAAAAGGAAAGAAACATAATTCGACAATATCTTCACAATGATTTATACTATATATAGACATTCCAGTATAGGTTCTATATTAAATTGAGGTGTTAGATATGTCATATTTAAAGCTAATTGATGATAAAATACAATCTTTAGCAGAATCCCTTTCATCCATACTTAACATTGAAACTACAGTAGTAGATGAAAATCTGTTAAGAATTGCAGGTACTGGTGACTTTTATTATCGTATTAATGAAACCAGCCCGGAAAACTCTTTATTTGCTAAAGTTTTAAAAAGCGGTAAGCCGGAACTCAATATATATGATAGAAACAGAGCTATTTGTCGCCAATGCAACAATGCACACACATGTAAGGAACGAAAGAGCATGATATACCCCATTAAAGTTGAAGGAGACGTTATTGGGGTGGTATGTTTTGCTTCATTTAACCAGACACAGGATGAGATAATGCTCAGCAAGAAAGAAGAGTACTTAGATATGCTTGAGCATTTTGCTGAAAGTATTGAGAAAGAAATAACCGGTATTATGATGATGAATAAACTCAATATGGGTATTGCCGAAATTAATGGAATTATTAATTCTATTAATAGAGGCATAATTATTGTGGATAAGGATGAAAAAATTATTCACATTAATTCCAAGGCTATTAAGGCATTGGACATAAATTTCTCATCAAGCAAAATCATCAACACAAGGATCAGTGACATAATAAAGAAATTTAAAATCGAAGATACAAATAACAAGGAATTGTTAGGAAATTGGGAAATAGGAGACAAAATTCTTAAGGTTCTATATAAGATTAATTATATAATACTTGATAATAAAAATATTTCTACCCTTATTGATTTTGACACTCTGGACGAAATAGTGAATCGTGCCATGACTTATAATAACGATAATGTAATAACCTTTGAGAATATTGTTGGACGAAGCAAGGTAATGATGGACATTATAGATAAAGCTAAAGTAGCGGCGAAATCAGATTCTACAATATTTCTTTATGGTGCCAGCGGTACCGGTAAAGAACTTTTCGCCAGATCTATCCATAATGCCAGCTTTAGAAAAGATGGACCTTTTGTAGCCATAAATTGTGCTACTCTACCAGAAAATCTCATTGAGTCCGAATTATTTGGCTATGAAAAAGGATCTTTCACAGGAGCGAGCACTAAGGGCAAAATAGGTAAATTTGAGCAGGCGAATAATGGTACATTATTCTTAGATGAGATTGCGGACCTTCCTTTGCATCTACAAGCAAAGCTTTTAAGAGTCCTTCAAGAAAAAAAGATTGATAAAATAGGAAGCTCCACGCCAACAGATATAAATGTGAGAATAATATCTGCAACTCATAAGAATCTGGAAGAGATGGTAAGGAGAAACGAATTCAGGGAAGATCTATATTACAGGTTGAATGTCATTCCCTTATATTTGCCATCATTAAAAGAAAGAGAAGAGGATATATTGTTGCTTTCTCAATATATCATTAAAAAGTTGTGCAATAAAATGAATAAGCCTGAGAAATATATTTCAAAGGAACTAGAAGAAAAATTCATGAGCTATTGCTGGCCGGGCAATGTAAGAGAACTGGAAAATGTACTGGAGTATGCTATCAATTTTTCAGACGATGATGAAATCGGATTAGATGATATGCCTGAGTATTTCCTAAACAAACTGAGCAGGGACAATAAAATTAATTACACTGACGAAGCTTTTGGTTTAGGATCTATAGACATAAACAACCTGACAAGCTTGGATGAGATGACTAGAGAATATGAGAAAAAAATACTGAAGAAGTTTATAGATTTATATGGAGACACTACGGAAGGGAAAAGAAAAGTTGCAAAAAGGCTCAATATGAGTATCACTACTCTATATAGAAAATTAAATGATTATCAATAGAGTATAGAGTAAGTTCTTGACTTAATTATCCTATAGTTATATAATTAAAATATAGGTAAAACGATATTTACTATTAGTAAAGAGGAGTGTTTTATATGAAAACAAGAAAATTGTTAATGATACCTGGGCCAACACCTGTAGCAAGATCTATTCAAGATCAGATGGGTAGAGAGACAGTGGCCTTTGGTGATCCTGCTTTTGTTAAAGACTTTAAAGAATTGATAGAAGACTTAAAGGTTATGTTTAAGTGCAGTGGTGAGGTATTTGTACTGGCAGGCACTGGAACAATGGGAATGGAAACAGCTATTGCCAATGTGACTAAAAAGGATGACAATGTATTAATCGTATCCAATGGTTTCTTTGGAGACAGATTCGTAGACCTTTGCAGCAGAAAAGGTCTGAATGTTGATGTATTATCTTGCGAATGGGGCGATACAGTTCCTGTTGAGAAAATAAGAGAGAAATTAAAAGAGAAAAATTATGCAGCCATGACAGTAACACATGTGGATACTTCTACAGGAGTATGCGCACCGGTAGCAGAAATAGGCGAAATGATGAAGGAATTCCCTGATACTATCTACATAGTTGACGGTGTCTGTGCAACAGCAGGAGAGCCTGAATATGTTGATGATATGGGTATAGACATACTGTTTACAGGTTCACAGAAGGCTTTTGGTGTTGCACCGGGACTAACAATGCTTTGGGCTAGCAAAAAAGCATTGGATAGAAGAAAGAGCTTAGGAACTATTCCAGAATTCTATATAGATTTTGAGAAGTGGCTTCCTATAATGAATGATCCTTCCAAGTACTTTGGAACACCTGCTGTCAACCTGATATGGGCATTAAAAGAATCAGTAAGGCTTATGAAAGAAGAAGGCTTGGAAAATAGATATGCAAGACATAAAAAATATGCAAAAGCAATGCAATCAGCACTGGAAGCATTAGGATTCAAGGTATTGGCAAAGGAAGGCTACAGAGCAGTTACACTATCAAACCTGATTTATCCTGAAGGTACAGACGATGCAAAATTCAGAGGACTATTGGCAGAAGAAGGCATCATGGTGGCAGGAGGCTTAGCAGCCTATGCAGGAAAAATGTTCAGATTAGGCCATATGGGCAACATTGACAAACATGATCTTGTATCAGTAATTGCAACTATTGAGAGAGCAGCATACAGAGCAGGTATGCCTGTAGAGTTAGGCAAAGGTGTAGCTGTAGTTCAGAAGAGCTTGGTAGAATAAGATAAGTAAAAAGCTGTTTGGTTCTATTAGATCCAAACAGCTTTTTTTATACACAATACCTAGACCTTTTCATCCTTAGGCACAGCGAATATCATTATTGCTCCACCGATAACAAAGAGAAGCAATACGCTCAATACCCCGTAACGGGAATGGCCTGTAATCTGGCTAAACATGGCATAAAGAGCAGGACCCATTATGGCAGCAAATTTCCCAAAAATATCATAGAAGCCGAAGAACTCATTGGCTTTTTCCTTGGGTATCATCTTACCAAAATAAGATCGGGACAAGGCCTGTATTCCACCCTGGGATGTAGCCACCAGGAATGCTAAAATCCAAAACTCAACAGCAGTTTTCATATTATAGCCCACAAAGCAAATCACTATGTATATTGCTATGCCTACAAGAAGCATAGTTCTTGTACCTACCTTTTTTGCCAGTTTTCCATATAAAATGGCAAAAGGAAAAGCAACGATCTGAGTCATAAGAAGTGCTAACAATAAAGAATTGCTGCCCACTCCCACTGAATCTCCGTATACTGTTGACATTTTTATTATGGTATTTACTCCGTCTATGTAGAAAAAATATGCTAAAAGAAAAACAAATACCTTTTTATATTGCCTTATATTCATGAAGGTATTATAAAGCCTTAGGAAGCTTTTCTTTATAGTATTTTTTTCTCTCTCAATATAATATATCTGTTTTACATTTTTAAGCATAGGTATGGAAAAGATTATCCACCATATTGCAGTTAACATAAAGGACATTTTAACTGCAAGGCTTGAACTTATTCCTATCTTGCTGCCAAACAATACAAGACCTATGGATATGACAAAGGGGATTGTGCTTCCCCCTATGTAGCCTAAGGCGAAGCCATAGGATGAGACAGTATCCATTTTCTCTTCTGTGGTTACATCGATTAAAAATGCATCATAAAATATATTTGCTGACGAAAAGCCTATGACAGTAACCATATAGATAATAAGGAGTGGCATCCATTGGTTTGTAAAGCTAAGAGCAGCTGTCGACAGGACTCCAAGGATAAAAAAGAACTTAAAAAACTGCATTTTCTTTCCTTTATAATCCCCTACTGTCCCCAGGATAGGAGCTAAAATGGCTACTATCAAAGTAGCTATGGAATTGGCATATCCCCAATAGGAATCCGCCATATTGGGACTTACACCACCGTTTTTTGCGAGGGTTTTAAAAAAAATAGGTAATATTGCGGCTGATATGACAACTGAATAGGCAGAATTAGCCCAATCATAGAATATCCAACTTTTTTCCGCTTTGGTAAAGTTTTTTAACATAGGATTCCCTCCATAATCTTGATAGTTTAATTTTACTTTAGTTAACTTATAAATGAAAGACAAATATAAAAGATATATACTATAATTATGATATGATAAGTAGAAACATAAAGGTGGTGTTATTATGCCTGCGCTGCTGACCCATTATTTATGTGGAGATAGAATGGTTAAATCAGTAAATACTACAGGAGTAATAAATGTTATAAATTCACATAGAAATCTTTTCAATCTCGGAACTCAGGGACCGGATGTTTTCTTCTATCACAATGCCTGGCCTTGGGCAAAAGGGAAGAGTCTGAGCAAAGTAGGATCAAGGCTGCATCATGAAAAGGTTAAAGCCTTCTTTGATTATGCTTTGGAAGCAATAGAAAAGAAAAAAGGCGATGTAAAAGAAAGATTACAAGCCTATCTATATGGGTATGTGTGTCATTACTCCCTCGATATTCACACCCACCCCTATATATATTACAAAACCGGCTTTGCCATGGATGAAAAAGAGGATAAAAAGAAGTATGATGCATATCACAGAAGATTTGAAGCAGAGATAGATGTAATAATGGCAGAAGAAATACTCAAAAAAAGGACCCGTAGTATATTAAGCTACAAGCTTATAGATATCAATGATGAAGATGCCGCCTTGTTGGCAAGGATGTATA
>NZ_JAWLCK010000060.1:0-16801 GCF_041687175.1 Lutispora sp. | reverse complement strand
TTATCTATACATCGCTTTTGACACTTTGCTATTATAACATTCGTTTCCTTTCTTAATATTTTAAAGCGTTCGGCTTTTTATGTTTACAATATTATACTAACACCATTCTTAACTTACTACTAAGATGCTCTTTTAATTTTTCTCCCGCCGAACATTACTCCTCCTTTAAAATATTTATATATTGATATCCATGTTGTAAATGGATAAAACCAAAACCAAACAGGACTGAACAAGAATGTATAAAAAGGTGCAATAGACATCCCATAAAGAATCTGACCAATAAAAGCGATTAGAATAATAAACGAAGTGATAGCTGCTGCAAACATTACTGAATAGTTAATATTTATTAACCCTAAAAGAATTGTAATCGGTATAACAATTGCATATAAAAAAAATCTAGATGGTATCGCTAAATTTTCATATGCATACCTTACTCTTTGTTCCAAGAATTTAATAAAAGTGATATCCTGTATCGCTTCCAATGAAACATCTTTTACAAATCCAATGTTATATCCATTTATACGTAAGTGTTTTTCCATTGCAAATTCATCAAAAAGCGCATCCCTGCTTGGGAAACCAACTTTATCATATTGGCTTTTTCTAAAAGCAAGATGTCCACAGTATTGCTTTCTATAGTCCAGAACATTAATTACGAACATGCCGCATAGATCAACCAATACAGATAATGGAGTATTATGGAACTTTGGCATCATTTTGAAGCAATCAAATACATCATAATAGTTATTAACTTTTTCTAAAGTACTTATGGTAAGTCTATAATGATCATCCAAAAGTAAAACTTTATCGTATTTGCAATAATTAAGTGCTGCGTATACACCATTTAGTTTGTCATTGGCTCCAATACGTACACTTGTTTCTGGAATAAAATGTTTTATATTACATGCTTTTTTAAACATTTTGCTTAATACAGAACTCACTTCATCTTCGCTTTCATCGGCTATTATTATTTCACACTCATAATTTTTAAGCTCATTTGATAAGCATAGAATATAATTTGCAAAATTAATAATTTTGTCACCAGGCTTAGCCTTTATTGGTATTATAATAGAAATATTCATTCACATTCCCTCCTAATAATACCTGTCATACAATGTACAGCTCCGCCACCTTTCATGAGTTCTGACACATCTACCTCAATGCAATTTATACCGCAAGATTTATATAGTGATATTGTGTCAACAGCCCCTTTATTAAGTACAATAGTATCCTCATTAATAGATACAAAATTTATCGACATCAATTCATCTACCTCATCAATGTTATTTAGATCAACTATTGTAAAGCCATGTCTTTTCAAATTATAGTATATTTCATATGAAGCTCTCTTCGGTACTATTGCTGCATACTTTGAGTTTAATATATTGATCACGCCATCCAAATGACCACATCCATACGTGGTCTGGATGATTATTATGTCTGTGTATCCCTGTAGCTTCAACAATTCATATATAAACTTGGCTGCTTGGTTATTTGTCCTTAACCCAACCCCAATAAAAACTAAGTCCTTGTTTACTAATAGAATATCTGGTCCTTCTAAATACATATTGTCATGAGCAGTTGCTATTATTGGAATACCCATTCTAGATAATTCGTTTTGTATAATTCTCTCTTCTCCTGACCTAACTTTAGAAGCTAAACGAGATATAATCGCTCCTTGTTGTGTCATAGTAAATATGTCTCTTACATAGATAATATTGGGAAAGCTATTTGCTCTATTATCTTCAATATAACTGACTTCAACTCCTAATGTTTCATATATATATGCAAGTTCATCATGCTGGTACCTTGCTTTTTCTGGATCCATTTTTGCTGTCCATAAAACATCCGAAGGACTCTCAATATTTTCGACTTCTCTTCCTGGCCTTCTAAGCAAAACATGCTTAAGTTCACCAGTTTCTGAAACTACTCCGCATTTTCCCCACAAATCACCAATTTCCATCCTATGGTTACGTGACCTTTCTATCCAACCATAACCACCATGGGCTGAATCTACTACAAAGCGCATAACAATTCCTCCCAACCATGTATAATTTACATTTAGAGATAATGTAGCACTTGTAAATTATATTATCGCACTGCAAATAGAAGTTGAAACGCTTCATATTTCCTGTGCTCTTGTGCTCGTAAATATCCAACATTTATAGCATAATAATCAGTTTTTATTTGGTGATACTCCCTTTCTAGGTAAAATCTACCTTTCTGACTCTTATGTTTTGCCAAGGCTTGTACCTTTGAATCAAAATATTTTGTTATATCCACATAATAATTAGGAATAAACCCAGATCTTAGTGTCATTAGCGGTTCACAAAGTAAAATTTTTTCAACACAATCCATTCTTGTAGCTGAGTTTATTGTCGCCATTCCTACGTAGTGATGATCTTGGTGATCTACACCATAACTATCTACATAATGAGTTATAACAATCTTTGGTCTGTTAATCCTAAGTTTTTTTTCAATCTTAATGATTAAATCTCTTGAAAACTGTGTGTATGCATCATCAGCATCCAATATTTCTACATTTATGTTACTACCTTCAAATGCTTTAATTGTTTCCTGAAGGCGTTCTTGTTTCAACATATGAGTTTCATTCATTACCACTCTGTCATTAAGTGATATTCCATTTTCACCGCTACACATAATAATTACATGGCATTTATACCCACTATCTCTATACCTGCATAATGTCCCAAAACATCTTAACTCAGCATCATCAGGATGTGCAACAACCGCCATAAGTACTGGCTTTTCACTACTCATATAAGTATACCTACCTTTCAACAAACTTTATAACATAAACGATTTTTTTCGTCACAACACTTTTTCCTTAATCGCATATCCTTATCTTTTTTTATTTGCCGTTTGTACTATTAGTTCAAATAACTTATCAAGAGAATCTTCAAATCTGAATTTTTTCATATTTTCAATGTAATAAAATCTATTATTAAATACCTTATTAACAGTGTTAATGAGTGTCTTCTCAGTTAAATCATTATCATATATTACCTCACAATATCCATTTTTCTTAAATAGTTCTGCATTAGTAATCTGTTCCCCTCTACTAGAGCCTTTTGGAAGAGGTACTAAAATCATAGGTTTTTGAAAGAATAGAAACTCATGTATAGAGTTAGATCCCGCCCTTGACAGAACTATGTCGCTTATAGCCATAATATCTGCAAGTTCTGTATCAACATACTCAAATTGAGCGTATCCATCCTTGATTATAGTTTCAACCAATTGCCCTTTTCCGCAAATATGTACTATGTTAAAATGCTTCAATAGTGTATTCAGACAGGCTCTTACTTCAGTATTGATTTTCTTTGCTCCAAGGCTACCTCCCATAATAAGCAACACTGGCTTTGTCCTTTTAAATCTACAAAGGGAATAGCCTCTCTCAGGATTTCCTTTATTTAATGATTTGCGAATAATAGGCCCCAGATATACAGTCTTTGTAGATCTAATATACTTTTTTGTTTCATTAAAAGTAATACAGACAAAAGATACAAATGGCATACATAACTTATTAGCAAGTCCTGGTGTTACATCTGACTCATGTAATATAACTGGTACTTTATTTAACCAAGCGCCTATTACTACTGGAAAGGATACAAAACCACCCTTTGCAAAAATAACATTAGGCTTTTTAGCTTTAATGAGTTTATATGCTTGAAGCACCCCAGTAAGTGTTCTCTTAACATCTTTTATATTTTCTACATCAAAGTATCTACGGAGCTTTCCTGTTGATATGGAATTATAAATAACATCATTCATTTTTAAAATCAGTTGTTTTTCAATACCATCATATGATCCTACATACTCAACAGTCCATTTTTCATCTAGAAATTTAGGAATCAATTCAATGTTTAGTGCAACATGCCCAGTTGATCCACCGCCAGTAAACATAATTGTTTTTTTAGACATAATATCACTCCTTGATACTTAAATTTTAGCCGGTTGCAGAATACTGCAACCATTGAAATCGCTTGACTTTTTTCTGTTAATCATCTATATTTCACTCCAATGTGGTAAAGTATTATTAGGGGCACGACTCCGTAACAACACAAAACCACAAAGGAGGAAATAGCTTTGTTTTGTTTATCTGAATCTAAACAACTCAACTTCTTTGACCAGATTTCTGAGCTTAATAACCTATCTTTTCAAAAACCCGTTAAATTCCTTAATCTTCTCAAAGATAACTTTGATATCAATACCTTTATACCAACATCCTTTATTAATAATTATTATAGTAATATCGGCTGTGGCAGGAATTTCAATCTCTCTTCTGTACTTGCTTCCCTTCTCATTATGCATTTTTTCAACATCCCTACTGTCAGTCTCCTTTGCATCTTTTTGTCTTTGTCTTCTGAAATCAGAGACTTCTGTCAGTTTGATGATTATGTTCCTGATGAATCCTTTTTCAGTAGGTTTAAAATCTCTTTCGAGAAGGATATTGCAAACCTCTTTGATGCTATGGTTCCATATATCATTGATATTTGCAACCAGATGGATGAATCTCTCCCAAGCAGCTCTACCGCTAAAGGTCTTAGTTCCATGCTCATTTATGATACTTCCGGTTTAAAGCCTAAAGTCAAAGAAAGCAACCCTAAAACCTTGGTCTGTGAAATCAACAAGCAAAAAGCATTTGCCAAGATAATAAACAACGATAACTTTAATCCCTACGCCGCTGCTTACAAGAATATGCCTAAACAGTCTTCTTGTAATCCCAATATTAAACTGGATTTTGTCAACGGTCATTTCGGTTATTTCTACAAGTTTGGCCTGCTTACCAATGGTTTTGGAATTCCTCTTCACATCCATTTCTTTGATGATGCTTTCTATTCTTCTGTATCTTCCGATTTCGATACACCTGAAGACCAAAAGTATACTTTTGACAATGCTTCCCTTAAGCCTGTGCTGACTCCTTTTCTAGATTCCCTACCAAACTCAAAATTTAAGCATTTTCTTGCTGATTCCGAGTTTGACAGTTATGATAATTTCGGTTTCCTAAAAAGCTGTGGCTTTGATAAGGTTTTTATCCCCCTCAACCCCAGAATGTTTTTTGCAATAATTATTTCCTCAGTTATGAAAAAATTTTTCCCCAGGCACCGGTGGAGATTTTTTTGGTTGTGATGATTATGCTCTTTCTCTCATAGCATTCTGATATTATCTCGAATAGTAGCTGTGAGCCATCCCTGTCTAGGGGTATATACCCCCATTCGTCAAATATCAAAAGATCATTTTTCATAATTTGCTTTATAAAGCCTGAGAGTTCTTTAGCTTTCTTTGTTTCTGAAAGCTTGTTCACTAAAGCTGCTGTTCTGAAAAATTTAACGGCTTTACCTAGTTTACATGCTTCAATTCCTATAGCTGTTGCTAAGTGGGTTTTACCAGTTCCTACATTTCCGTAAAACACTAGATTACTCTTATCTCTTATGAATTCACACTTTCTTAGATAATCAACATTTATGCTTGTAGGGACAGTGACTTCGTCAAATTTAAAGTCATCAAAGGATTTCATTGTATAAAATCCTGCATTCTTTATTAGCCTATCTCGTCTGGCCTTCTCTCGGTGTTCTATTTCAAGCTTCAATAACTTAAGTAAGTATTCCTGATGGTTGTCGGCAGTTATCCTTTGGCTGTTTTCCACCATGTTTTGACTAAATTTTAGAGTCTTGCAGCAAGCTGCTATTTCAAGACTTAGCATATGGCCTCACCTGCTTTCTTTATCAAGGCATCATATGCAGATATATCGGTAACTAGCTTGCTAAGCTTAGGTATACTCTCAGGCACTTTTGCAGGTTTTAGATCAAATTCATGAGTATTTATCCTGCTGAAAAGAGCCGTTAGACTATCTGCATCCGCTGCTTTATACAAAAGAGCTTCGCTAACCGCTTTTACTGCTGTTTCAAAGTTTGACTTTTCACAAATTGCTGCTATTGTTTGAAGGATTTTTCCCCTTTCAGATTTCGAGCAAGTTTCTATATATTCTTTCATAGGATGCGGCAGCATGGTATATATTCCAGTATATTTCAATGCTCCAAGTCTTTTTGCTAGAGTATTCAGGTATGGAAGCCATTGCATGTTCTGCTGTTTAGTATCACCATATAGTCGAGTATGTTTTATGATTGCTCTGTAGTTTTCATCAAGGATAATCACCTCATTAGCTGTTATCCTGATTTGAATTTTATCATTTGCATATTTAGGAGATGTAGAATATTCGTGTAGTCCGTTATTTAGTGTAAATTTCCCATAGCTGTTTGTTTTTACGGTTAAATATTTTCCTGCATCAAATTCTACGGATGGTAGTGATATTAATGCTTTTCTATCTTCAATATGCAATTCTGATATTTTTACTTCTTTTCGATAATGTTCTCTATCTGCATCATTATCACATTTTATTAACAGCTCTTTATTGTATTCTTCCAAATTAGTTATTTGAGGTACAGGAACAAACATATTTCTTCTGTGATACCCTACCTTTGCCTCAACTGATCCCTTTTCATGACCAGAGTTAGGGTTGCAAAACGCAGCTTCAAAGTTGTAGTGTTCTTTAAACCTCATAAAGTCATCTGTCAAATCTCTATTGCCGCTTTTTGATATCTTTGCAACTATGGTACTGGCATTATCAAACCATATCCTATAGGGTACTCCCTGAATATGCTTAAATATATTGATAAGTCCTTCGAAAAGACATTCCTGATTTTGTCCTTTGAAAAGCTGAGTATACCCTTGATTGCTGTATGGGAATGAGAGATTTATGTAGTAACCATTGTATAGTCTGCCATTTAGATAAAAGTCTGCTTCACCAAAATCCACCTGTGCTTCTCCTGGCTTATGTTCCAGAGGAAGGTAGCCGTCAGATTTTGCATATATTTCTCTTTTCTTTTCTATAACATAGTTTGATATTGTCTTGTAACAACAATCAAATTCATCTTTATATAATTCAGTTAGTCTTTCATAGATGCGCTTTGCTGTATGCCTTTGTTTTCTTCTTGCTGTCTTGTCTTCCATAAGCCACTTGTCTATGGTTTCTTTAAAAGGTTTAAGTTTTTCCGGTCTTCCTCTCTTTGCAATCTTATCAATGGGATCCTCATTCCAATCTTTCTTATCTACATACTTTTTGATTGTTTTTCTGTCAAAGTTGGTTTCTCTAGAAATTTGACTTATGCTTATACCTTGTTCGTAGTACAATTTTCTGATATGATTTTTTTGAGTCATTGATAGCATCCTCCAGTTCCTCCTTGTAAAAGATTGGTCTCTAATACAAGGATAATTTTAAATGGTGGTGCCTTCAATGGCTTTTTTCATTTCCGAGGATTTATTAATTGCAAAAGTGAGGAATTCTTTTTTCACTTTTGTCCATTTTTATTTTACATTAAACACCCCAGAAATACAAAGGGTATGGATTCTTCTATCACCAAAGTTGATTCGGATGGTACTCCACTTTGTCCTTTAACACAAGAACCCTTCTTGCCTGATGGTTCCTGCAAAGGTAAAACCAGAAGCTTCAGGCTTAAATACATATGTCCTAAATCTATCAGAGTGGGAAGCAACTTCAAGTGCCTTTGTGAAACGCCATGTAAACCCACTAAAAGCACCGTAACCTGCTATAAATATCCCCACAAGGATTTCAGACTTTATCCAGGTATTCAAAGATGCTCCCAGGAATGGGAAGAAACTTACAAACATCGTGCGACTATTGAAAGAACTCTTGCCTCACTTAAAAGAATCCTGCTATTGAGGCACCAAGGACTGTTAATACCACAAGCATGCGCTCCGACTTATACCTGGTTGCAATTACAAAGCTCATCACTGTTATTATCGCTCATGCTATCAACAAACCCCAGTACTTGAGGAATATCAAAAGGCTTCTTAAATATACAGCTTAGCAAACTTATCCACACAGCTGAGTCATCCAATCTTTTAATTTAAAGCCTTTAAATCCATAGGGCTTTTTTGTCATGCCTTCCAAGGAGCTCCATTATGATTTTTCTTTTAAAGTTATCCACAGTTGTTTCTTTTTTTACTTCTTTTTCATTCTGCAATCGTCTAACTTAAATTTAGGGAAATTAAAAATTCTACATACATTATGATTATTATCATATTATTACATGATTTTTTATTACAATTTTTTGATAACTTTGGCGGGTACCCCTACTGCAAGGCTATTATCAGGAATATCTTCAATTATAATTGAACCTGCACCTGTTTTTGATTTCTCGCCTATGCAAATTGGTGCAACAATCATTGTATCACAACCTATAAAGGCTTCCTTTTTTATTATTGTTTTATGCTTTTCTTTACCATCATAATTACATGTAATAGTTCCAGCTCCAATATTCACCTTTGGCTCAATATAGGCGTGCCCTAAATAAGAAAAATGCTTACATTTACTCCCTTCACCAAATATGGTATCATTCATTTCGCTATGTGCTCCTATTGAGGCTTTTTTCCCTATATTGCAATTGCCCCTCAAATAAGCATACGGTCCAACATTAACTTCCTCTCCTAACCTACAATCTTTTATTGTTGAAGACCATATGTGACAGTTAGCTCCAATGTTTGAATTCTCTATCCAAGAAAATGCACCAACATATGTTCCTGCGCATATCTGTGTATTATTTTCAAGTATTACCATGGGTCCAATAACCACTCCAGGCTCCAGCTTTACACTTGGATCTATTATAACAGTTTCAATATCCTTGAAATTCACACCTCTGCGTATCCAATAACTGCATATAGATCTTGTTATAAACTTATCACTATTATCCATTATACTGAACATGTTTTTATAATTAAATTTCGACTCATATACATGTAACAACTCAACTGTTAATGTCTTCTTTTTCTTAGTCTGCTTAATGAAATCCATAAATTCTGAAATTAGTGTTTTCCCCATGCAATCCCTGATTAATTTTGAAGAAACAGCGATAATAAAAGAGTCGTTTCCTAACATAGTACCTTCTATTTCTAATGATACTATGTCAGCACCTAGTTCATTTACTTTGTTGTAGATATAATTCCACTCCATATACCCTATAGTAATATTACAATTAATTAAAAATAATACAAACGATGGATCATCATTAAAAATCACTTTTAAATCATCATTCGGCCTTATGCAGCAAACACCAAATCCATGCAGAGTATTTATCCAATCATTTTCCTCACGACTTACAAAATAAATTCTATCAGTAGCATATATTGCAGATGCAAGTATGCGTTTAATATCACTGCTGGAATAAACCCTATTTCTATTATCATCTATATCAGTTGATATAACAATTGCGTTAAAAAACATATTATCCTCCTATTTCATATAAACGTTTTATTAAGTTAATTGAAATTGAAAACTGGACATCTTTCTGTTACAGTATTCTCGCTAGAATCAATTTTACTTCCAGAAAGGAGCAATTCCTCATGCCAAATATTGTATCCCTTATACACCTCAAACAGAACCCACTTAAAACTCAGAATATTTTTTATACTGATTTAACCGTTATTAACATGTATATGGATTTCATCACAAGGAATTATATACCAATTAATATTGTATATAATAGCTCTATATAATCCTCATGCGGATTAATTATCTAAAATACAAATTCTTTGATTTTAGATGTAACTCACCGCCTATAAGTTTTTTAATTCAATAACAGATTTTATAAGCCAATAGCTTGATTTTAACTCTTGTTTGAATCCTCTAAAAAACTTTGTAAGTACTCTTTGAAAATTGAATTATCAAATAAGTTAAGACGTTGATGTTTCAATTCATAACCTTAATGAAAAAATAATCTGCCATATTTCATTAAAAAACTGAATTATGCTTCAAATCTTTTAAAAAATTACATATTTTTATTTTTTCAGATTTTAAGGGCAGCATCAAAATCATTACCTATACTTTTATTAGAAATCATAGAAATATTAATAATTGCTAGTTCGATATAATGCAACTGCCCTATCATCAATGCTAGCATAGATAATTAAAGCATCTTTTTTAAACTATCTATGGTTTCAAAAATGAGTAGTTTATATCTTAAATATATTTCCTTTTTGGATACACATTTACCATAAGCAGCACCGAATCCTTTAAACTTCTTATGAAAACGTGCTCGCCCAAATTTACATACTAGGATAGGAATGCTGTCAATAATTCTGTATATCTGATTTATCTCTTAAGCCCCCTAATTAATTTGGACAAAACACGAACCTTTAGCTAGAATAAAATCAGAAGCTTAAGGGGGCATGTTCATATGAAAGGTAATGCATATTCAGATGAATTCAAAGAGCAAGTACTAAAAGAGGTAGAGGAAACAGGTAATGCTACATTGGTTGCAAGAAACCATGGCATACCCGCTACTACAATCTACACATGGATTAAAGGCAGAAAGAAATCCACCAACGGCAGCTCCTCCAGGGGCCCAAAATCAAGTAACTTCAACTCGAATAATTACAACAAAGAGATTGAGAAGGAGAATGATCGGCTAAAGAAGTTACTTGGGGAGAAGGACCTTGAAATCGCCATACTTAAAGACCTTCTAAAAAAACGAACCGACTATAAAGGACAGGGTGCAGGTAGCCAAATATTATATCAATGAAGGCTACAAGACTGTCATAATGCTTAAATTTGCCGGTCTGAGTAAATCTACATATTACTATCATATCTCCATAGAGAATAAAGTTAAAGCAAAGCCTGAGAATATCGGAAGGCCTATTTTAGGCTACTCCTTCACTAATGATAGCAGCAAGGTCTGTGATGAACAGATTAAGGAATATATTATGGAAGCAATCCAAGATTATGCCTTCTACTATGGTTATCATAAGCTCACTCATACTTTAAGGAGAGAATATAATCTGGTCATCAATCACAAAAAGGTATACAGGCTATGTAAGGAACTTAAGATTCTTAAAAACCAGAGAGTGATAAAACCCCAAGTTAAAAGCACAATATCGGTCAACAGGATTATTAAAAAGTCAAATGAACTCTGGGAAGCAGATATCAAATATGGTTACATCACTGGAGAAAACAAGTTTTTCTTTGTGTTATCAGTGATAGACGTATTTGATAGATCTATTATCGACTATCATATGGGTTACAGTTGCACAGGCTCTGATGCTGCAAGCCTATTAAGACGCTGCCTGATCAAGAGGAACTTATTTGATAGTGCAAACAAACCGGTTATCCGAACTGATAATGGTCCGCAGTTTATTAGTCATGTGTTTGAGGATGCCTGTGCAGGAATAAATGTTTACCATGAAAGGATACCTAGCAGAACACCTAATAAGAATGCTCATATTGAAGCTTTCCACAGGATCTTCCAGGATGAATGCATAGGTGTGTACGAGTTTAACAGCTATAAGGATGCCTATGCTGAGGTATCCAGGTTCATGAAGCGTTATAACACCAACAGGATTCATTCAAGTCTTAAATACAAGACTCCAAATGGGTTTTTTACTCAAAACCTTGATAAAGAAATTGAAAGCATGGCTATACATTTATAATATAAGTTTAAAATTTAAATACTGAGATATTCGTAGCTATTGGGTGATATTGTCCAAAATAAGGAGGTTAATCCGATATATCTGATTTATGTGTTCTGTAAGAACAGAAATCTTCTTTCGGATTTTTTCTATTACTGAATGAAGATTGTTCTAGTTCTATTAGACCCAATACAGAACCTTTTGTAACAGGCCACTCATATTCTTATTACAGTAACCAAACCACTCATCTTCAGAATCTATGGTTAGTACTTCAGCAATAATACTAAAGGTAATTATTTGACTATAACCCATCATAGAAGTATTGCTATTATAAGGACTATTAATACTTGTTTAAATAGCTCTCTGGCTTATATCGTCAATCATTTCATAGATGACAATTATAAAATTTTTTAATATCCAATTACTTTTATTGAGTTACTTTATAGAATAAGTTATATCAAGTTTCACATATATGGCTCCAATCATTTTTGATGTTATTAATGTTAAATTACATAAATATGTTGAACTTTCTCATTCGTAGATTTTATGTGAATGAAAACTAGCACAATTAGTTAATTTATATAAATAAACGAAAACCAACATTAATATTCCGATCAGAGGGTTTTGAGTAATGCCTGTTTGAACAACGTGAGTGATAATATGGATAGTTAAATGACCCACCTCTTATAACTTTTCCGGGAGCCCATCGTTCTCCCTTCCATGGCGCATAATGTGGCTCTTTTTCAGGTCCTTTTGGATCCACAAGTTCTTCAGAATCATAATGAAAAAACCAATCTTCACACCACTGCCATACTAATCCATGCATATCATACAAACCTATCTCAGTAACTATACCCTTCTTTACTTCCCTAGGTGCAGAGCGCGGCTTTTCTTCCTCTTTTCTACTTAGTCCTTCTTGATTGACAAGCATTGCATATTTACAGTTTCCAATACATTTGCAGCCGCTTCTAGCTGCTAATTCAAACTCAGCTTCAGTAGGCAATCTAAAGGTTTTTCCATGCTTTTTTGAAGCCCATTCTATATATTTATGCGCATCATAGTAAGATACACCTACTATAGGGTAATTTTCACCTCTACTATTAATCTCCATAAAATGAGGACCAATTACCCAATCTTCTCCATCCCATTTCTCTATATAATAATCGTGATCATAGCCTGTTTCATTAATAAATTTAAAGTATTGTCCAGTCGTAACCGGTGTAGTCTGAACATAAAAACTCTTAGATATCCAAATATTACGTCTTTTCTCAAGTGCAGTTGCCAACTCATCTCCATCTATCGTGCCCATAATGAACCTACAACTTTCAATTTCAATGAAATCCATGCCATCAATATGTATTTTGTTTTGACTCAATTTATCACCATCCATGTACATCACCCAAAATACTAAAATACGTATCAATAACTTAATCTAATCATTAATTCTAAAAGGTTCCAACAATGTCTTTGCCAACTGTATCTCCGTAGCTTTTGATAAATATACTACAACAGAATCCATACTTACTACTTTTGGTTCTAAAAAAGTAACCTTAATTTTACCAAAGTCACAATTATTTAGATACTTTCTTGCTCCTTGACCAGAAATATATTCGGATGCCCCTAATTCTCTACATATATTATAGATTAGCTCTACTTTTGAACCTCCTACTGAAAGAGAAGAACTCCTAATCATTGGTGTCTCTATTCCAAGTATTGTCCTGCATACGCCTATTGCTTCTAAGTTTATGTCAACCAATTTATCATAATTATATATTTTTTCATAGTCAATACCTCGAAAGTTCTGTGTCAGTGTTTTTATAAGTTTCTTCCTCCATCCATAATCAGGTGCAGTTTCAACTTCATTAATACATTTAAAATATGAATTTTTTGATACAGGTACAGTAAACCATTGTTTTAACCCTGCCTTATTTGTAAAACAATTTCTATTCTGAAAACTCCTTGGACCAGAAAATTGTACACTATCTAATATAACAAAAAGATCACATGCTACCATTTTTTGAAAATAACCTAAATATGGAAAGTGTTCAGGCTGGCTAATTGCTACTCTCATTTGCTTTCTTCCCCTCCATTTCCCGGCTCCAATGCACATATAAGCATGTAAAAATAATCTTGCCCTTCGTGTAATTCTCTGCATATTAGCTTCATTTCATATACATTTAAACCTTGATTGATTAATATTTTCTGATAAAACTGTGGGATTAAACTCATATCCAGTTCCACTAAATCAGTATCATAAAATTGCTTCCGTCTAACCACCCAATTCTGTTGTGTTTCAATACCATAAGGTTTTTTTACAATATTGAATGCTACAATGCTTTTATGCTTGATAACTTTATGAATGTGATCTATTAGCTCAAAATGCTCACAATATTTACCATTATAAATACCAAGAGGATTATCAATAGATATGATGTTCACATCACATCCTAGTTTAATTTCATCTGCTTCGCTGAGAGTCTTCACTGTATCTATATTAATGAACTTACTGTTAGGTACATTTTTCAAAAACTCATTTTCACAATCTTTATTGATTTCCCATCCAATAGTGCTTGTACATTTTTGAGCTAAAAATTGTGTGTAAATTCTACCTCTACCCCCAAACAACTCTAATAGGTTATATGGCTTCTGCAAATATCTTGATGCCATTTCAAGAATGCAATTTACACAGCTTTCAACATATGAAACTCTCATATACATAAATCCTCCTAATATTAATTTTTAATTATAATTACACCACTATTTTTATATCATAGCTTTCAAAAAACTCATTCAGCAAAATTACTCCTCTCAAATATAGAGCTAAGTACAGATCAGGTGGAAAGTTTCTTCCAATATAAAAAGGTGGAGCACTTAAAAAGTGAGCTGCCTGCGAAAACAAACATCTTGCCATCCAGTTACTATCAATATGTGATATTTTACTATTTACACACTGCTTTGCATATTCACAAAGACATTTCAGTTCATCATATGGTCTTAAAGTATTTATATTAAATATAAACTCAGGATTCTCACTTTTTAAATCAAATGTTAAATCATAAAATCCAGCCTGTAAATTATGCATGTATCCATCCAATGATTGCCATAACTTTCCTAAATCATACGAATAATCCCCGCCTTCTGATGGCATTCGAGGATCCAAAAGACATATGTTTACCTTATCCTTTAATATTTCAAACATAATATGATTGGCTTCGAGATCTCCATGAATAAATCCAATTAACTTAGGTGTCAATATCTCCATCACTGATGAGATTTCTAAATTATCAATCAGCTTATTAATATTAATATACTCTTTTCCGTTAATTAATATAGATTTTGACACTATCAAAGGTTCCAATCTTGGGCAAACACTTATTAAATATTTAATACGTTTCTTTATCCTTTTTATATGAGCCTCATATACGTAATTATTAAATGGTACTTTATTAGCGTCATATACCTTTTCGAACAATATTTCAATTAATGTCTTAATAACTTTTTTTAGGTCTTCCAAAGGCATTTCAGTTTTTCTCAATTCTGAATCTAGAGTTGTCATTTCATACAATGGCATAATATACCATACTTCATTTTCTGATATACAATAGTCTAGTATTTCAGGAAAAATATGTTTTATATCATTAGGAAGATTGAGAAGATAGTTAATCTGTGATATTGTTGCTTCCCTTTCGTTCTCGTACGCAGTTTTCAATATTTGTCGTTTTCCTTCTTTACATATCTCTCTTACTGAGCTAAACTGCATATTCATAATAATCATCCTTACTTTGCTTACTATTTTTGATATAAAATCAGTCTATTTGCTGAATTTATTTTTATACAAAATTCACATGAGGTGGATTATCTAGCATTATATAATTTAAAAAAATATTTTTCTCTTCCCAAAAACATCTTAAAAAGCATTCATTTGGTTCTATTATTTTACGATTGTTCCATTGTTCTATAAAACTATTTCTATTAATATTTCCAATACACATATCTTTGAAACCTTGTAATGAACAACAGGGGTACAAATCCCCATTAGACCATACAAAAGCTGATAAATGCTGCTGTATACACCTTCTAAAGCATTTATTGTTATTAGCTCCCCTATTTCCATTAAAACTAGGATAAAAAACTTTAAAATTATCGTCCACAAGGTTCATAGTATCTTCAAACTGCTTTAAACACACCTCTTTATAGCCGTCTATTATTTTTGAACTTCCATTAATCTTAACTGGTTTAAACCACACATTTTTGAAACCTATCTCTTTTGCAGTTTTAGCAAACTCATAAAGGGAAGTGTAATTGTATGGAGTAATTACACATGAAGCACCAACAGCTACTTTGGAATTTCTACATAAAACTTCTATAGGCTTCAAATCAGGCATGTCTGCTTTTCGTATTCTTTTATATGTTTCACTATTGAAAGAATCTATACTAATACGTACCCATGTAGCAAAGTTAAGATCTTCCGGAACAATATGAAAACCATTTGTAACTAATCCTAGTTCAAGCTCTAATTCATTGATTTTTCTGACTATAATATCAAAGTCTCGATGTAATGTTGGTTCACCACCTCCAGTGATTTCAACTGATTTGACATTCATTTTTTTTGCTTCATTCAGTAGCCTGAGTACAACATCAGTGTCCAACGACTCCTTTAACTTATTTTGCTCTGATACATAACAATAAAAGCAATTATTGTTGCATAAGTTAGTTAAAGATATCTGTAACGAGACCGGATCGCATATCCCTTCAGCTTTAATTTTATTTAATCGATCTATGAAATGTACTCCTTTCCATATGCTATATTCCTCATATAATAATGAAATAAAGACCACTCCTTTCTCTTTTTATATGTTTCATGACTCAAATAAAGTTAATCTTTGTCAATAAAGCATGGTAATAGCGGACAAGTTATATAAAATGTGAATACTATACTTTTAATATAAACACATATTATTAATTTACAATAACACATAAAATCTTAATGTAATAAGAACGAAATCATTTTTAATAAATAAATTTATTTGCAAAAAATACTTGATCCGCTAATATACTTTGTTAAGATTATTAAATTATATACTTGTTCTAATTATATGATTATCAAATATATTACCTATAAGTCAATTCTTGGATAGATTTTTCTCCATATTATAGATATTGCTCATTTTTATATACATATTTTTAGTTCTATAAAGCTAAAGAAGATTGATAAAAAATAATTTCAATGTTTCAACGTTTATAATAATAAAATAGTATTTCTTGTATCTATTTTAACAAGAATCAATATTTATAATTAGTT